>JAIECC010000099.1 GCA_029068665.1 Lachnospiraceae bacterium | reverse complement strand
CACCTTACGGAAGCAAGGGACCGGGAACTATATGAGCATGACGATGAGCTGGACCGTATTCCACTGGAGCAGGAGCCGACTCTAACAGCTAAAGTGAATCCGAATGCAAAGCAAAAGGAGGAAAGCAGAAATCCGGAGTATGGATTAGGCTTGACTGCTATGATATTAGGGATTCTTTCGATTCTGGGCTTTTGCATCCCACCCCTTGGACTGGTGCTTGCTACTGTGGCCTTTATTCTTGGCATTGTGGCAGCAGCAAAGAATAACGGTAAGAAAATGGGGGTTTCCGGTATTATCATGGGCGTAATTGTGCTTTTGTCCTATCTAGTTACCTTTATTTTCTTTGATGGTATGTTTGGGATGATCAGCCGGAACCAGGACCGTCTGACCGATACGGCATGGCGGCGGACCACAGATGGAAGCGTGCTGTATTTGTATAAGGATGGGACCTTTATTGATGTAGAACAGGAAGGTGTGTTTACGGATAACTTTTTTTCCGGTACCTATGATATTCTGAGCTACGAGGATACCGGACTTCATTTCACCGGTCTGGAGGAAGCATATAATACGGATTATGCCTATGATGTATATCTGTATGTAAATACCTATGTGAGTAATGGAGAAGAGCGGGAGGATATTGCAGGGACAATCCGGTATCTGTACCTGTTCGAACGAAGCTATGAGACAGGAGATGCAGTAGATGTATGTGCCCATGATTCCTCTCAGTATGGAAGTGTTTATCCGGTGAAGGAAACCAGAATGGAATATCCGACCATTGGCAATCAGTATATTGCCGGTACAGAAGGGGAAGGGTCCGATACGGAAATTTCTGAAGTATCCAGCGATGATATAACCGATACTGTTACGGAGGAGATGACAGAATCCCAGACAGAAACAGGCGAATCGATTACAGGGGATACAAATGTAGGAAGTACGGAAACCGGAAGTGGAAGTATAGGCACGAATGATCCATGGGGCGGCATCGGCAGCTGGATTCAGGATTCCAAGGAGGATATAGAAGATTTTAATGCTTCTGTTTCAGAGGAGTTTGAAAAGAATAGTGAAAACATCAGCAGTGCTATGGAGGATGTTAGTAGTGCAGCAGAGGAAGCCAGCAGTGCTATAGAGGATATCGGACAAAGTGTGGACGGAAATAGTATCTGGAGTTTTTTCCAGAAAATATTTCAATGGATTCAGGATTTATTCCAGTAAGCAATGAGCCGGGCAGATATGCCTGCATGTATATTTGGCGGATGCCGCCATGGTCACAGCCGAGGGCAAATACCATGGGAGGATAAGGCTTGACAAGCTTTCCGGTTCAGTCCATAATGAACAGTAATGTAAAAAGTTGGAAATAATATAAGAAAAACAGACAGAGGTACAGATGCATGTGTGGATTTGTGGGATTTTTAGATCATCTGCCCAATAAGGCAGAAATAATTGAGGAAATGAAGAATGCGATTATCCATCGAGGACCGGACAGTGACGGAACTTATCTGGATGATGCCATTGCATTAGGCTTCCGCCGGTTAAGTATCATTGACTTAAATGCCGGGGACCAGCCGATTTATAATGAAGACGGCTCACTGGTTCTGATGTTCAATGGAGAAATCTATAATTATCAGGATATCCGGGAGGAATTGATTGAGAAGGGACATGTATTCAAAACACAGTCCGATTCCGAAGTGTTGGTTCATGCCTATGAAGAATATGGTTATGATATGTTGAACCGGCTTCGGGGGATGTTTACGTTTGTCATCTGGGATAAAAATAAGCAAAAGATGTTTCTTGCCAGAGATTTTTTCGGTATTAAGCCGATGTATTATGCCAATATGAACGGAAGCTTTTTATTTGGTTCCGAAATAAAGGCATTCTTATGTCATCCGAACTTCGTGAAAAAGCTGAATCATGATGTGCTGGAGAATTATCTGACCTATCAGTACAGTCCTTCTACAGAGACTTTTTTTGAAGGTGTTATGTGTCTGCCGCCGGCGCATTATCTGGTATATGAAAACGGGACGGTTACGGTGACCCGTTACTGGGAACCAAAGTTCAAAAAGCCGGATGAAAGTAAGGATTTGGATGGATGGGCACAGGAAATCCGTACCGTCATGGAGGATTCTGTAAAGGCACATAAGATCAGTGATGTGGAAGTAGGATCCTTCCTGTCCAGCGGTGTGGATTCTAGCTATATTGCCTGTCTGGCTGATGTGGACAAGACCTTTACCGTTGGATTTAAGCAAAAGAAATACAATGAGATTTCCTATGCAAAGGAACTTTCGGACATCATAGAAGTTCAGAATATCAGTAAGGTCATTACTCCGGAGGAATATTGGGATAAGCTTCCTATGATACAGTATTATATGGACCAGCCTTTAGCAGATGCTTCGGCGATTGCCCTGTATTTCCTGGGAAATGAGACTGCAAAGCATGTAAAGGTTGCCATGTCCGGGGAAGGTTCGGATGAATTGTTCGGTGGTTATAATATTTACCGGGAGCCATTGGAGAATAAGGCATATGATGTACTGCCATTTCCCCTTCGCCGCCTGATTGGAAAGTTTGCTTCCCTGTTCCCGAAAAAGCGTGGTTTCAACTTCCTGGTACGGCACTCTAAGACCCTGCAGGAGCGTTATGTAGGAAATGCATTTATTTTTGATGAAAAGGAAAAGAACAAGCTGTTAAAGAAACGGAACGGTGTGAATCCTCTGGATGTTACCCGGCCATACTGGAACCGGACCAAGGGAAGAGATACGGTGACTCAGATGCAATATCTGGATATCAATGTATGGATGGTACATGACATTTTGTTAAAGGCAGATAAGATGAGCATGGCAAATTCCTTAGAGGTACGGGTGCCATTCCTGGATAAAGAGGTTTTTGAGGTGGCTTCCCGGATTCCGCGTCAGTACAAGGTGGATGGAGAAGTAACCAAGCGGGCATTCCGAAAGACTGCTTCCGAGGTGCTTCCGGAGCGGGTAGCAGATAAGAAGAAGCTTGGCTTTCCGGTTCCGATCCGTGTCTGGATGCGGGAGGATAAGTATTATAACCGGATTAAGGAAGCCTTTACCAGTAAGGAAGCAGAACAATTCTTTAATACAAATTATCTGGTAAAGCTGCTGGACCAGCATAGGGCAGAGCATCTGGACAACAGCCGGAAGATATGGACGGTATTCATGTTCCTGCTCTGGTATCAGGAATATTTTGTAAAACGTGCATAAAAGCACATAGATGAATCAGGCTTGCGAAACATACATCTGTTTTTCGGAAGCCTGTTCTGCTATATGACAGTCAGAACAAGGGATTGTATTATGGGAGCTGGATTAAAATTAGGAATCGTATATCTTATCATCCTGAATCTTGCGGGAATTCTCAGTATGGGAATGGATAAGCAAAGAGCGAAAAAAGGTGCATGGAGAATTCCGGAACGTACCTTATTTTTGATTGCCTTGTTAGGGGGAAGTCTGGGCAGTATCCTTGGCATGCAGTTATTCCGGCATAAGACCCGGCACAAACAGTTTGTGATCGGCATGCCTATAATCGCCATTCTTCAGATTGTTTTATTCGTGGTACTATCCTCCCGGATTCCGGTCAAAGAAACCACCAGAACAGATTTCAGTATGGGTACGGTGATTTCTGAAGTGATATATGGGGCAGAGGGCCAGGCTGCGGCAGACAGTATCCGCCAATATCTGACAGATTTAGAAAGCCAACATCTGTCCTGGCGGATGGATACTGCTGCGGTAGCCCAGTGGAATCAGGAGCTGGCACAGGGAGGTTCACCATCGCTTACCTTGGAGCAGCAGCAGTGGCTAGAGGACTCTTTGGGAATCTGTACAGCTTCTGATGGTGCTTTGGATATTACTCTGCACCCTTTGATAGCATTATGGGGCATAGAAGGAGAACATCCATCCGTACCGGATGCAGATGCGATTCAGCAGGCTCTGGAACAAACCGGGTATGAAAGACTGCATATATCCGAAGATGGAAAACTGTACGCCGACCAGGAAAGCTGTACCATAGATTTAGGTTCCGTGGGAAAGGGAATTGCAGCAGATGAGGTGCGGAGCTGTCTGGAGCAGCAAAGGATTTCCGGTGCGGTGATTTCCATTGGAGGCACCATACTGGTCTATGGTGATAAACCGGGAGGAGACGGCTGGCAGGTGGGAATCCAGCATCCCAGAGAGGGGCAGGGCTCTGTCCTTGGTGTGCTGACTGTAGATCAGGAAGTGATCATTTCTACCTCCGGTGATTATGAAAAGTATTTTATGGAGGATGGAATACGGTATCATCATATCTTTGATCCGGCAACCGGGCGGCCTGCGGACAGCGGACTGGTTTCTGTCACGGTTGTCAGTGAACGTGGTATCATTAGTGACGGATTATCGACCGCATGCTTTGTACTGGGATATGAGGAAAGTCTGCCGCTGCTGGAGCAGTATGGAGCAGAAGGGATTTTTGTGACTTCAGACCGGAAGGTGTATCTGACGGAAGGTTTACAGGATTCTTTTACGTTGACAGCACCGGGATATGAGCAAATGGATGCCCAAAGATAAGGCGGAATCCCGGAAGGAGAGACAGGATATGAGTAAAACAAAGGAAGAGAAAATGCGAAACAAAGCGAAAGAATCAAGGCAGGAGCAGGAAGGCAGACAGCATAAAATGAAACCGGGGGACTGGATTCTGATTGGAGGCATTCTGCTTGGGGCAGGTTTGCTGCTGCTTTTGATTCGGGGATTTTTTATGTCAGAAGGAACGAAAGCCGTGGTGACTCTGGATGGTACAGTGGTAATGGAGCAGGATTTAGAAGAAGACTGTAGTATTTCCATTCAGACCCAGGAGGGCTATAATATATTTCAGGTACAAGACGGCAGGGCAAGTATTGCAGAAGCAGATTGCAGAGACCAGATCTGTGTGGAGCATACGGCAATTTCCCAAAAAGGGGAAACCATTGTCTGCCTGCCGCATAAGCTTGTAGTAGAGATTTGTGATTAATGGAGGAAAGGGAGGTACATCAGATGAAACCGGCAGAGGAAATTGCAAAAGAAGAAGGATACCAGCTTCTTACCTTTGGAAAGTGGCTGATATTTTCGCTGTTAACAGGTGCAGTGGTTGGCTTCGTCGGCTCCGCATTTAATCTGGCAATGAACTACGTAACTGGTCTTCGGCAGGAACATTTCTGGCTGATCTATATTCTTCCTTTTGCCGGAGTGCTGATCGTAGGGATGTATAAGTTTTGTCATCAGGAGCATCACAAGGGTACTAATCTGGTGATAACGGCGATTCGGACTGATGAACTGATTCATGCCAGAACAGCACCTTTGATTTTCTTTTCTACACTGATTACCCATTTATGTGGTGGTTCTTCCGGACGAGAGGGGGCTGCCCTGCAGTTTGGCGGCAGCATTGGAGAATCCATTGGAAGAATTTTTCATTTTGATGAAAAAGACCGGACGATTATCATTATGTGCGGCATGAGTGCTGCCTTTTCCGCAGTATTTGGTACGCCTTTAGCGGCTGTTATTTTTCCCATGGAGATGGTGAGTGTGGGAATCATGTATTATTCCGCACTGGTGCCCTGTACGGTTGCTTCCCTGACGGCACATCAGATTTCCATACTTTGCGGCATTGAAAGCGAGCAGTTCCTGGTGTTGGATATTCCGGAATTTACCCTGCTGAATACCGGGAAAATCGGCATTATGGCAATTCTATGTGCCTTTTTAAGTATTGCGTTTTGTGTGGTATTACATACAACGGAGAAGAAATTGAGGCAGTGGATTCAGAATCCCTATCTACGGATTGCGGTCTGCGGTGTGGCGATTTTGGGACTGACCTGGTTATTTGGAACCGACTATAACGGTACGGGAATGGATGTGATCCGCCTGGCGGTAGAAGAGGGACAGGTATTCTATGGAGCCTTTTTACTAAAGCTGGTGTTTACCGCTCTCACTCTGGGCTCCGGTTATAAGGGCGGTGAGATTGTACCATCCTTTTTCCTGGGTGCCACCTTTGGCTGTCTTATGGGACATTTGCTGGGAATTTCCCCTATGCTTTGTGCAGCAGCAGGTATGACCGGCGTATTTTGCGGCGTTACCAACAGTCCTATGACCTCCCTGTTCATCAGCTTTGAATTATTCGGCATGGAAGGGATGGCTTATTATTTGATTGTAATTGCTATCTGCTATATGCTGTCCGGTTATTTTGGATTATATAAGAGCCAGAAGATTGTGTATTCCAAGTCGGAGCCGACGTATATCAACCGGGAATCCGATTGAGTTCCGGAGCAGGAGGGATGGAATTGGCGAAAAAAGTCGCATACTTAGGAATGTTTACTGCACTGGCACTGGTGCTGGGCTGGTTGGAAAGTCTGATTCCCATTTATCCATTGGTACCGGGCATGAAAATCGGGCTGGCAAATGTTGTGACTCTGCTGGTCCTGTATCGGTTTGGCTGGAAGGAAGCCGGCTGTGTGAATCTGCTGCGGGTAGGTCTTTCCGGTATCCTGTTCGGAAATCTGTCTTTGGTTCTGTATAGTCTGGCAGGAGCGGTACTCAGTCTGGTCAGTATGATACTATTGAAAAAAACAGACCGTTTTTCTCTGACAGGTGTCAGCGTTGCCGGAGGTGTCATGCACAATCTGGGACAGCTTCTTATGGCAGTCATTCTGATGGAAAATGGAATGATTGCCTATTATGTGCCGGTGCTGCTGATTGCCGGTACGATTTCCGGAGTGCTGATTGGCATGGCAGGTGCATTTCTGCACCGTCATTTACCAACGGAAATTGGTTGAATAACAATGAAAATTGTATTAAAATCAAAGTAATATAGAACGAAACGAGGTAGCAGGTATGAGTTTGCTTACATTTAAGGGTGGCATCCATCCCTATGAGGGGAAAGAGCTGACCATGGATCAGCCCATTGAGGTATATCTGCCGAAAGGCGATATGGTTTATCCCCTGAATCAGCATATCGGGGCACCGGCTAAACCGCTGGTCAAGAAGGGAGACCGGGTCCTGACCGGTGAGAAAATAGCAGAAGCCGGAGGGTTTGTATCGGCACACATTCATGCTTCCGTATCCGGTACGGTTAAGGGAATTGAATCCAGGCTCACAGCTGGTGGAAATAAGGTAGAGTCCATCATAATTGAAAATGACGGAGCTTACGAAACCATTGATTTTGAGTCTAAAGTAAAGCCATTAGAGGAAATGAGCCGGGAAGAT
>JAIECC010000098.1 GCA_029068665.1 Lachnospiraceae bacterium | reverse complement strand
GTACCTGGTAGTAACTACAGGAATCAGAAAATGCTTTCTTTGTATTGGCAGAAGCATCCTCTGCTACAATTACCAGAAATGCTTTTCCTGATTTTATTGCCTTTTCAGTTGAAAATTCGCCACTTACAACTTTTCCTGCTTTCGTTGCTAATCCAAGCAAAGAAAAAACTCTATCTGGTTTCAAGCTTACTCAACTCCTCACTCAACTGCTGATAAATCTCCTTCGGTACAGACATTTTAAAGGAGCGTTCCAGTCCCTTTGACTTTTCCGCCTTTGCCAGACACTCCTGGGAAGGACACAGGTATGCGCCTCTCCCATTTTTCTTTCCGGTAGCATCCAACTCGATTCCACCCTCCGGATTTCGAATCACACGAATCATATTCTTTTTTTCCATCGGCTGTCCACAGCCAATACACTGCCTTAATGGAGTTTTCTTTGCCACGCGCTCACTTCCTAACTGATTTCCCTTTTTGTTATTCTTCCATTTCTTCTATTTCTTCGTCTATCTCTTCTAAGTCCTCAACCTGAGATTCACTCTTAATATCAATCTTATATCCGGTCAATCTGGCTGCCAGTCTTGCATTCTGTCCTTCCTTACCAATGGCAAGAGACAACTGATTATCCGGTACTACAACCTTTGCACTTTTCTCATCAATATCCACAGTAACAGCAACAACACTGGAAGGACTCAATGCATTTTTAATAAAAATAGCAGGATTCTCATTCCAGTTGATAATATCAATCTTCTCTCCCCGCAGGTCACTGACAATGGCATTGACTCTGGCACCGTTCAGTCCAACACAGGCCCCAACCGGGTCCACATTGGAATCATTGGACCATACGGCAATCTTGGAACGGGAACCGGCTTCTCTGGAAATATTCTTAATCTCCACGGTTCCATCTGCCACTTCCGTTACTTCCTTTTCAAACAAACGCTTTACCAGCTCCGGATGGGTTCTGGAAACCAGAATCTTTGGTCCCTTGTTACTTGCCTTTACTTCAATAATATATAACTTTACCCGGTCAGTCGGATGGAATACCTCTCCCGGAATCTGTTCATTTTCTGTCAGAATGGCATCTGTTTTGTCATCTAAGCTGATGCATACATTTCTTCCAACATAGCGCTGTACTACGCCGGTAACCACATCCTTTTCCTTACATTGAAAATGATTAAAAATGGACTTTCGCTCTTCTTCCTTGATTTTCTGCACAATGACATTTCTTGCATTCTGTGCCGAAATACGTCCAAAGTTCTTTGGCTGTACTTCTATTTTCACAACATCCCCGATCTCATACCGCATATCATGCAGCTTGGCATCCTCCAGGCTGATTTGTGTTGCAGAATTCTCTACCTCTTCTACGACCTCCCGCTCCACAAATGCAGTAAAGGCTCCGGTATCCCGGTCCATCACCACCTGCATGTTCACTTCACTGTCCTTGTCTTTTTTGTAAGCATCGATAATTGCCTTTTCAATGGTCTCCATTAATACTTCCTTATCGATTCCTTTTTCCTTCTCAATCTGAGCAAGTGCATCCATGATTTCTGACATTTTTTTATCCTCCTACTATTTATTAAAAATCAAATGCTAATCGAATCAATGCAATTTCATTTCGTTGAATTTCCATTTCTGTTTCTTCTAATTCCAAAATAACCTTTTTCTCATCATATGCCTTGAGAATTCCGGTATACTCCTTCTGCTGATTCACTGCCTGATACAGCTTCACATCCACTGCCGCGCCAATACTCCGAGCAAAATCCCGCTCCCGCTTTAAGGGTCTTCCCAGCCCTGGCGAGCTAACCTCTAATATATAGGCTTCCGAAATAAAGTCTTCTTCATCCAGCTTCCCTTCTAAAGCCCGGCTGATGGTCACGCAGTCATCAATGGTAATACCTCCCTCTTTGTCTGCATAGACCCGTAAATAGTAATTCGCACCTTCCTTCACATATTCCACATCCCAAAGCTCAAATCCATGCTCATCCAAAATGGGCTGCACCAGTGCTTCACAACGCTGTTCTACTTCTGCTCGCTTCAAAATAAGAAACTCCTTTCTAAGGCAACATAAGATAAGAGTGGACTTACGTCCACTCTTATAGTTAAAATAGTATCAAGCTTTGTTTATAATACCATAATTCTATTCTATTTGCAAGAAAAAGTTGTTACAAACTCCGCTAATTACTTATATATGGTAATATCAATACCGCAAACATAATCATAGTCGTCATATTCCAGACGAAGAACCTCGTTTCCGGAAGCACTCTCATATACTGCCATACCACTAGAATCCGTGGTATCTTCCTTACCAATCAGGGACTCAACATTTGACCGGCTCATATTCAGGGTAACACCACCGTATACTTCAGCAGAATAAGCAGTGCAGGCACTGGAATAATTATCAACATTAATACCGGTTACTTCCAAATCATCTAAGGAATATACGGTATCAGAACCTGTATTTTCAATAAAGCCCCAAATACTGTAGCCATTCACACTATCCAATACAACAAATTCATAATCACCGGAGTACATGCCATTCTCCTGGATTTCAGTAATCTTATCACCACTTTCTGTCTCGTTTACAGTAAGTCCTAATGAACTTAAGGATGCCGGCAGAGTATATAAGTCACTGCCATTGACCAGAATCTGGTCCGTGCCGGATACATTGGAGCTGCTAATGCTGCCAGTACCATTGCCGTACTCCTGAGTATACTCGTTAAATTCATCCATAACGGAAATACCGGTTGAAATAGTATAAATCAACACGATTGCACTGATCAAAAGAGCGATAGCACCAATAATGGTACCGGAAATGCCAAGTCCCTTGCTGCCCTTCTTCGTTAAATATACAATGGACAAAATCAAACCAATCAATCCGAATAATAAACCGCCATAGCAGCAGGAAGTAAGCAAACCGATAATACTGAGAATCAAACCTGCAATTCCAAGTCCCTTGCTTTGTTTCTGAGGAGCTACCTGATTATAATTATTTACATTATAGGTAACATATGAACCCTGTGCATTCATATCCATACCAGATGATGGCTGTTGGTATGTACCGGATGACGGCTGTTGGTATGTACCGGATGCCTGATAGCTGTCGCCCGCCGGATTCCCGGCCTGTGGCTCACCTGCACTCCCACTAAACGGATTACCGGATAATACTGTGGTATCCTGCTGGGCAGGTGCTGCTTCCGGTTTTGTGGCAGATGCTGTATCTACCGGACTGCCGCAATTCTGGCAAAAAGTATCGCCGGGGTTCACCACGGTTCCACATACACTACATCTAATTTCTTCCATTACTTTTCCTCCTTGATCCATACCTGTAATCATGATTTTATTTTTCCATTTCATGAAAAAACGACCATAACCACTCAGTCTGAATTTCTTAAAATAATATATGGGGGATTATAGCACAATCCGTCCACCTATGCAACGTTAATCTTTTCTGGTCATGTAATTCCGGTGACTTATAAATGGCATGACGGAACTGTTACTCCTTCCCATCCGGAATCAGAAAATACTGCCGGGCTATATTCTCAAAAATGTAACGGTAATCAATACGGTCGACATCTGTTCCCACATAAACCACCACACTTTCATACACATCACCATTGATACAGACATCCATAGTGCCTGCTATTTCTCCTCTCCGTACCGGTGCCTCCAGCTCATCAGGAAGCTGTTCCTCAATCCGAACGATTTCCCCTTCCCGCATCAGCATAGAAATTTCCCCTTCAAAATAAAGGGATGTTTCCTGACTCTCCTTCCCTTCCCGCACCGGTATTACCGGAAGGGGATAATCGGAATTCAGTATGGTCTGCATTTCATACTGATTCATTCCATAGTCCATTAATGTCCGGGTATCATTCCATTTATAGGTTTTGTGAGGAGGCCAGCCGGATGCCAGAACCACTGAAACAAACGTCTTTCCATCCCGTCTGGCAGCTCCCACAAAGCAATAACCCGCCTCTCCTGTAAAACCGGTCTTGATTCCCATGGCACCATCATAAGAGGTCAGAAACGCATCCTTATTGGTTACGGATACGCTTCTTGCACCATTCAATTCCTGAAAACCATATGCCGGTGTCTGGACAATATCCAGAAATTCCTGATTTTGAATGGCATAACAGGCAATCAGTCCCAAATCACAGGCTGTGGTATAATGTCCTTCCGCATCCAGTCCATTGGGCGTCACAAAATGTGTTTCATAGGCTCCCAGCTCCTGTGCCTTTTCATTCATCAGAGCTGCAAAGCCCTCTACGGAACCTCCGATATGTTCTGCAATGGCAACCGCTGTATCATTATGGGATTCCAGCATCAGGGAATATAATAAATCCCTTAAATAATACTGTTCACCCTCACACCCATTCATCTGTACATCAGGCTGGGCTGCTGCATTGGCAGAAAAAGTAACCACATCCTCCGGATTTCCCAGTTCCAATGCCAGAATGCAGGTCATAATCTTGGTGGTACTTGCCATGGCGCGATGCTCCCGCCCATTTTTTTCATACAACACTCTTTTATTATCTGCATCCAGCAAAGCGGCCGCAATTGCATTCAATTCAAGCTGAACTTCCGGTACATCAGAAAACATCTGCTCTTCTTCCGATATGGGATTTTCCAGTGTTTCCGGCTCTCTTTCCTGTATATCAGACACTTCTGCTTCAGAAGTATCCGACTCTTCTTCCTGGGTCTCAGTGAATTCCTCATTCAATATCACTGGTGCCCCTGTTTCCTGCATTCCGGAACTTTCTGTTTCAGAATCTTCGGTATCCGATATTTGTGTTTCCACTTGGGATACTTCTGTCTTTTCCTCCTGTTGGACGATGGTCTGGCTGGTTGACCGCTGATGCTGATACCGAAACCCTATAATCAATACCAAGGTCATACCAAAGATAACGGAAATCTTCCATATATCCTGCCGATTCCAATTTCCTTGTTGATTTTTTAACCACTGCTTCATAACAAAACACCTGTCGATCTGCTTATCATATTTTATCGCAAACGACAGGTGTTTATTACTATTTTTGTAATTTTATGTATTTAAGGTCTCATTTGCCTCTTCAATGGCCTGCTGTTCAAAATCAGCAATCTTATCCGGCGTAATCAATGGCAATTCATCGGTAGATGTTACACCAAAGCTTCGAAGAAAATCCTCCGTGGTTCCGAATAATATAGGTCTTCCCAAAGCATCCAGACGCCCCACTTCTTCAATCAGATGATATTCCACCAGCTTATTAATGGCATGCACACAGGATACCCCCCGGATGGACTCAATTTCAGCTCTGGTAATCGGCTGCTTATACGCAATAATGGAGAGGGTTTCTAATTGTACATCCGTCAGAACATGCTTTTTGGGCAGATTGACTATTTTGGATAATACCTCATAATATTCATTTTTAGTACAAAGCTGAAACGCATCCTCCAGTTCAATGATCCGAATTCCCCGGTCTTCCTGGTCGTACTTGTCCATCAAATGATGGATGATTTTTCTTGTAGTATCTACATCATGCTCTAAGGCTGCCGCAAGCTGCTGGGTGGTTACCGTTTCTCCCATGGCAAATAAAATTGCCTCAATTGCCGCCTCTAATTTTGTTATATCCTGTTCCATATGTTCTCCTACTCTAAAGAATCAATGACAATATCGCCAAACAATCCTTCCTGTCTTACCGTAACTGCTCCAACCTTCATCAA
This sequence comes from Lachnospiraceae bacterium, assembly GCA_029068665.1. GTDB lineage: Bacteria > Bacillota > Clostridia > Lachnospirales > Lachnospiraceae > CAG-632. The sequence continues at coordinate 2,466 of JAIECC010000098.1, read as the reverse complement.
TTCCAGAATTGCCATAAAGGTCACAATGATATTGATCTTCGTTGCCTGAATCTCCAGCAATGTCCGGAAACTGATACCTTTCAGACCCCGTACGTCACTCCGGATGGATTCCATTTTATCCTCGATGCTGATTTCTTCCTTCTCAATGGTGCCAAACTTGCTTCGGATCGGATCAATCTTATCCACCTGCTTTTTCATTACCATCTGGAAGATTTCATTCAACCGGCTCAGGGTCAGTCCGTCACACAGCTCTGCCGGATCAATCTCTTCCCTGAATTCCTCTACTTCTTTTGGAATGGTTGCCTGTTTGAACAATGCATAAGAAGCATCCAGCTCCATATCCTTTAATTCCGTAGCAGCATATTTATACATCTTATATTCCAGTAACCGTCTCACCAGCTCTGCTCTTGGGTCTTCCTCTTCCTCCACCGCTTCCTCATCCTTGGGCAGAAGCATTTTTGCCTTTATATTGATTAAGGTGGCCGCCATAACCAGAAATTCACTCATAACATCCAAATCCTGGGACTGCATTTCCTCCAGATACTGCAGGTATTGCTCCGTTATGGTCACAATTGGAATATCATATATATTTACTTGATTCTTTTCAATCAGGTGCAAAAGAAGATCCAATGGACCTTCAAAAACCTGAAGTTTCACATCGATTGCCATGTATATTCACCATTTATTGGATTTAATTTTCTGTTGCATCTTCCGACGGAAGTTCTGTTGATTCTGACGGATTCTCTGTGGATGCTTCCGTATTCTCTGTTGAAGATTCCGGCTGAGTCTCCCCGGTGGAAGCCGGGTTGTCTGCTGCTTCTTCCGGTACTGCCGGCTCCGATGCTTCCGTGGATGCACTCACCGTGGCAGAAGTGGAACGGGTGGCAGAAGCGGATGAGCCCGCTGCCGAACCAGCCAGATGGTAAACCACCACTATATCACCTGCTTCATAATTATTATAAATCTCCCTTGCCATACTCAAAGGAAGATTAATACAGCCATGAGAACCATTACTGATATACCGGCTGCCGCCAAAAGCATACTGCCAGGTGGCATCATGGAGGCCAATGCCGCCATTAAAAGGCATCCAGTAAGAAACCGGTGTCCGGTAATCCTCACCCACCAAAATCGCCGGAGAAGCTGTATATCGAATGGTAAAGATTCCCGGCGGGGTTGCATGTCCGGTGGATGGTCTTCCGCTGACTATATCGGTTTCCAGTATCATTTTTCCGTCTTTATAGCAGTAAAGATGCTGGGAGGTCAGGTTAATTTCTATGTAGGTATCACCAATAGCCACCATATCAGAGGCATCCCGGACAAATTCCGTCCGCCTGCTATCCTTTGCCTGCTCCAATATTTCCAGTAATTCCTCTGTCTCTTTCCCGATATCCAGTTCACTGCTTCTTAAGTATGAGGTTATTTCTACCGTTTGATTCAGCGAGGTCTGAAAGTCAATGACCTGTCCCCGAATTTCATGGGTTTCCATCAGGGATTCCACATAATCCTCCGCCTGCCGCCGATCAATCCTGACTTCATAATCTTCGGATATCCGTACCCATTCCAGTATATCATCCCCTGTCAAGGTCTCCTCCTCATCCGGAAACCGGTAGGTAACTTCTATTTTTTGCAGCTTTTCCAAGGTTTCCAGGGCTTCCTGTACTTCCGGATCCTCTGCACTGTATTCCAATGCTTTGTAGCAGCCCTCTTCTTCCAGGTCAACCTGAGCAGATAAGCTGGAAACTGCGGTTCGAATGGTTTTACCAACGGCATACGAAATAGGCTTGTTTCCTTCCACACCTTCTTGAATGGTAAAGGTTCCCAATACTCGTTTTATCTGAGGCTCTACCGGTTCGATTATATTTTCTTTCTGCATACATGCCAAAGCCTGTATCTGCTCTTGCAGGCTTCCAATGTCATATGTAACCAGGGAATCTATGGTATAATTTTTTGACTGAAAACTTTCCAGAAACCAGATATACGACTTCTGCTCCTGCATGACTTCCCGGACATCTGTAAAAAACTGTATTTCCAGATGAATATCAGCTCCGGCAATGGTTTCCCGTTCTCCATCCCGTTCCAGAATTTCCAGTTCATACTGTCCTACCATAGTCTCTATCTTTCCCTGTGCCTGCTCCGCAGTCAGCAGGGAAACATCCACTCCATTCAGACTGGAATTCCACATAAAATGACTGGAAAAGAATAAGGTACCTGCTCCATATGTTAAAAGCAGCACTGCTGCTGTAATGATACAGACCTTTGCCCAGGTCGGCATTTTAAAAGCAGCTTTGGGTATCATATATGGTTCTGCACTTAATTCCAGTGTAGCCGCTTCCTGTGTTTCCTTCGATTCGGATGCTGCTTTTTTCCCGGTTCCGCTTTCTTGGGCTGATTTTTCTTCGGCCTTGCTTTCCTTGGCTTTTGTTGCTTCCGGTTCTTTCCCCTCCTCTTATAAACAACAACAAGACA
>JAIECC010000097.1 GCA_029068665.1 Lachnospiraceae bacterium | reverse complement strand
GTCAAGATGCAACAGTTCAGCCATGCAGATGAAATCTTTTGGTTTTTTTATGGAGTAAAATGTGATATAAATATAAATAGCGTTTTGTACTGATTTGGAGTGGGAGGTATTGTATGAGCAAGTTAAAAGCAGTGATTCTGGCAGCAGGCAAGGGAACGAGAATGAAATCCGATTTGCCCAAGGTGCTGCATGAGATTGATGGGATTTCCATGGTGGAATATGTGATTCAGGCGGCTAGAGAGGCAGGTGCTGAAGAAATCTGTCTGGTAGTCGGGCATAAAGCGGAGCTGGTACAGGCAAGAGTGGGGGATGGAGTGACCTATGTATTGCAGGAGGAGCAGTTGGGGACTGGTCATGCAGTACGATGTGCCGGAGACTTTATCGGTACAGAGGGGGATACCATGATTCTTTGTGGGGACACACCGATCATTACGGGAGAAACCCTGAAAGAATTACTGGCTTATCACAGATCGAATGAAATGAAGGTAACTGTGCTTTCTACGATTCTGGAAGATGCCACAGGATATGGAAGAATTGTTCGGGATGAGAATGGAAACTTTCTGCGAATTGTGGAGCAGAAGGATGCTTCACCAGAGGAGCAGAAAATTCGGGAAATCAACTCCGGTATGTATGTATTCCGTTCCGCAGACCTGTCTGACAGTCTGAAAAAGCTTAAGAACGATAATGTTCAGAAGGAATATTATCTGACTGATACCATTGAAATCATAAATAGTCAAAAGCAGGCTTCCGAAGGTGTTGTAGTGGGAGCCATGGCAACGGAACGGGCCGATGAGACCAGAGGGGTCAATACAGTGGAGCAGCTGGAGGAAGCTGCCGGCATACTGAGAGCCCGCCAAGGCTCAAAGGCTTGAATAATGCTGTCGGACATAGGGAACAGTCAGGATAGAAATGAGGATAAAGAAATGAAGATAATCGCAGGACTTGGAAATCCCACCAAGGATTATGAAGGAACCAGACACAATATAGGATTTTCAGTGATAGAACGATTGGCAGACCAATATAATATTACCATACAGGAACGCAAGCATAAGGCAGTTTGCGGAAAGGGCATGCTGGAGGGGGAGAAGGTTCTTTTGCTAAAGCCTCAGACCTATATGAATCTAAGTGGTGAGAGTATTGCAGATGCAGTGGCTTATTATAAGATTGATCCGGAGGAGGATCTGATTGTTATATATGATGATATTGATCTGGATGTAGGAAGAATCCGTGTCCGGGCAAAGGGAAGTGCCGGCGGGCATAATGGCATGAAAAGTATTATTGGCTGTTTGGGAACTCAGGTATTCTCCAGAGTCCGGGTAGGAGTAGGAGCCAAGCCCAAGGACTGGGACCTGGCGGATTATGTGCTGGGACGATTCACAAAAGAAGAACTGCCGGTGGTAGAGGAAGGCAGGATGGCGGCGTGTCAGGCGGTAGAGCTGCTGGTGAGCCAGGGCGTGGAGGCTGCCATGAATCAGATGAATGTGAGGAAATCATAAATGAAAGCAATTATATCGCCGATTCTGGAAAGTGAACAGTATCAGGCAATATGGAAGGCAATGCAGAAAAAAGGTTTTACAGCGGTATCAGGATTAAGTGATACCGCCTTTAGTTGTGCCGTGCATTGCCTGGGAGCAGAGAGCTCCTATCGGCTGATTATAACCTATAGCGAGCAGCGTGCCAGACAGCTGGAGGAGAACTATCGGTTCTTTGACCGGGAGGTATATGTATATCCGGCTAAGGATGTGTTGTTCTACAGTGCAGATGTCCATGGCAATGCCATCGTGCGGCAGCGGATTGAGATACTGAGACGGATCGTAGAGCAGAAGGAAACCACCATTATTCTTCCTATGGAAGCATTACTGGAACGTCTGCCGGAATTATCTCAGTTGAAACAAAGCCTGTATCGGCTGCAAAGAGGGGATACCGTTGACAGTGGAACCTTCCGCCGGACCCTGACTGCCCTTGGATATGAGAAGCGGGATTGGGTAGATGCTCCGGGGCAGTATGCAGTTCGGGGAGGGATTCTGGATGTATTTCCTTTAACAGAGGAGTGTCCGTACCGAATCGAGCTGTGGGGGGATGAGATTGATTCCCTGCGGAGCTTTGATGTGGAAAGTCAGCGTTCCATTGAAGAACTGGAGGAGCTGGTCATTTATCCGGCAGGAGAGCTGGTATTGACCGAGGAGCGGATTGCCAGAGGACTTCGAAAGATAGAGGCAGAGCATAAGAAGTGTGCCAAGACCTTGAAGGAGGCATTCCAGACAGAGGCTTATGCAAGGTTGAATCGTACCATAAGTACCATTCGTGAGGAGTTATTGGAGCTGCACGAGTTGGCAGGGGCTGACAGTTATCTTCCGTACTTTTATGAACGTCTGGTTTCTTTTCTGGAATACCTTCCGGATGATACGAAGATATTTGTAGATGAACCCAAGCGGGTGACAGAGGGTGCCAGAGCATATGAGCTGGAGTTTCAGGAGAATATGAAGAGCCGATTAGAGGGGGGATATATCCTGCCGGGGCAGACCCAGGTGCTGACAGATTATGCAGATGTTATCCACAAGCTGAGCCAGAGACCGGTACTGTTGAGTTCGATTTTAGACCAAAGCATAGAGGAATGGGGAAACTATAAATCGCTCCATTGGGAATCCAAGCTGGTACAGTCCTATAACAATCATTTTGACTTATTGGTGAAGAATGTAGGAGCATGGAAGAAAAAGGGATACCGGGTAATCATTCTCTGTAGTTCTGCTACCAGAGCCAGAAGGATTGCAGCAGAGTTTGAGGATTATGAGCTTGTCTGCTTTTTCAGTGAGGATTTGGATCGGGAATTAAGTCCTTCTGAAGTGATGGTGGCAGCGGGACGGTTGAATAAGGGCTTTGAACTGCCGGAGCAGAAGCTGGTGGTGGTAAGTGAAGGAGACATTTTCCAGACCGGAGAGCGGGCAAGGAAAAAGCGCAGGAAACCAAAGTACAGCGGCGAGAAAATCAGCAGCTTTGCAGATATTTCCGTAGGGGACTATGTGGTTCACGAGAATCATGGTATCGGCATTTACCGTGGAATCGAAAAAATAGAAGTAGATAAGATTGCAAAGGATTATATCACTATTGAATATAGGGACAACAGTAAGCTTTATATACTTGCATCCCAGCTGGATCTGATTCAGAAGTTTTCCGGCAAGGATGGTGCCCGACCGAAGATTGACAAGCTTGGAGGAACGGCATGGCAGAATACGAAGAATCGTGTGAAGGGTCATGTAGCAGGAATTGCCAGGGAGCTGGTTGACCTGTATGCGGTCCGCCAGTCCAAGGAGGGGTATGCCTACTCTCCGGATACGATTTGGCAGAAGGAATTCGAGGAGGCATTTCCATATGAAGAAACAGAGGATCAGCTTCGTGCCATAGAAGAGACAAAGCAGGATATGGAGAGTCACAAAATCATGGATCGTCTGATTTGTGGAGATGTAGGCTATGGCAAGACGGAGATTGCCATCCGTGCTGCCTTTAAGGCGGTGCAGGATGGAAAGCAAGTAGCATATTTGGTGCCTACCACCATTCTGGCACAGCAGCATTATGCAACCTTTGCAGAGCGTATGAAGAATTATCCCATTACCATTAAGATGCTTTCCCGGTTTTGTACGGCAACAGAGCAAAAGAAGATTCTGGAAGGGCTGAAAAATGGCATGGTGGATATTGTAATCGGAACCCACCGGTTATTTTCCAAGGATATTTCCTATAAAAATCTTGGGCTGCTGATTATCGATGAGGAGCAGCGGTTCGGTGTGGCACATAAGGAAAAAATCAAGCAGATGAAGAAGGACATCGATGTGCTGACCCTGACGGCAACTCCCATTCCACGTACTCTGCATATGAGTCTCATCGGCATTCGCAGCATGAGTCTGCTGGAGGAGCCCCCGGTAGACCGTCAGGCTGTTCAGACCTATGTACTGGAGTACAATCCGGAGCTGGTACGGGAAGCGGTGAATCGGGAACTGGCCAGAGGAGGACAGGTCTATTATGTCTATAACCGGGTACAGAATATTGAACAGGTAACCTTTGAATTACAGGAGCTTTTGCCGGAAGCACGGATTGCCTTTGCTCACGGACAGATGAAGGAACGGGAGCTGGAAACCATTATGTATCAGTTCATCAATGGAGATATAGATGTACTGGTTACCACTACCATCATTGAAACCGGACTGGATATCTCCAATGTAAATACCATGATTATCCGGGATGCAGAGAACTTCGGTCTGTCACAGCTTTACCAGCTTCGGGGACGGGTAGGACGGTCCAGCCGGCGGGCATCTGCATTCTTGATGTATCAGCGGGATAAGCTGCTGAAGGAGACGGCGGAGAAGCGGCTGCAGGCCATACGGGAGTTTACGGACTTGGGTTCCGGCTACCGGATTGCCCTTCGGGATCTGGAAATCCGGGGAGCCGGAAATCTCCTGGGAGAAGACCAGTCCGGTCATATGGAGGCAGTGGGCTATGATTTGTATTGCAAGATGCTGAATGATGCCATACGGGAGCAAAAGGGTGAGGTGGTGGAAGAGACCTTCGAGACTTCCGTGGAGCTTCCTATGGATGCCTATATTCCGTCCTCCTACGTGAAGAATGAATTTACCAAGCTGGAGCTGTATAAGCGGATTGCAGCGATTTCCAGTCAGGAGGCCATGGAGGATATGCAGGATGAGCTGACAGATCGGTTTGGCGATATGCCTACAGCAGTAGAGAATCTTTTGGAAATCGCTTTATTAAAGGCAAAGGCACATGATGCCTATATTGCTGAGGTATCCGAGCATGGGACGGAGCTCCATTTTGTTATGTATCCTAAGGCACAGGTGGATACGGAAAAAATAGACAGCTTTATGAAGGAATATAATGGTAATATGCGGATGAACATATCGAAGACACCTACCTTCATACTTAAGGTAACAACCATGAATAAGAGTGAACGGTTGAATTGTGTCGAAAATGTGATAAATGCCATCCATCACTTGATACTCCGCTAGAAATGTGTTACGGTGAGTGGAGCAAACAGAAAAAGGAGTAAGAAAATGAAAACAACAAAAAGAATAACAATGCTTGTATCAATGCTTTGTTTCATTATATTACTGACTGCCTGTGGGACGAATTCTGCCAATCAGGGACAGGCAGCAGCCGGAGGAAAGAGCCCTTCCGAAACATTGGTATTAACGGTAGGCGAAAGTGAGATTTACTTAAATGAAGTGAACTTTTATGCGATATCATTTATGTCCAGAATGGGGATTACGGAAGAAACGGATTTAAGTGCCGCGTTCAGTCAGGAGTTTGCAGATGTGGATGCTGCATTAAAGGCCCAGTTCCTGATTTCTCTCCGTCAGGCACATATTCTGTACCAAAAAGCTTTGGAGGAAGGTGTTACCCTTACGGAAGATGAAAAGGCAGATGTTAATAAACAGGTTCAGGATTATATTGCCGCAAACGATGCAGAGAAGCTGGAGAAGTTCGGTATTGATGAGGAATTGCTGACACGGGTCTTCACCATGTCTCAGACCATACAAAAGTATGAACAGAAGATTGTGGAGGAGATGGAGGTAGAGAGAGTTCCTTATGGAACTTATTATAATTTTGCATTCATTACAATTGAATTGGATGAAAACGGCAATGGAGTAATCAATGATGACGGTTCCTATGTATATCTGTCTGACAGTGAACAGGAGCATCAGAAGGAGCTGGCAGAGGAAGTGCGGGAACGGCTTGAGGCAGGAGATGATCCGGAGGCATTAATTGAAGAATATGACTTGTCCTCTACTTCCGGTCTGATTCATGCTACCACGGAAAGCCTGCAGGATACATTTGGATTAAAGGATGGAGAAGTCAGTGAGGTAAAGGAAAACGACTTTGGCTATATCGTTGTTCAGATTCAGTCTATGGAGGATGCAGAATATTCCGATCAGGTAAAAGAGTATAATGCCAGCATCCAGGCACAGGATTATCTGAAGGAACAGGAGCAGGCGCTGCTGGATGCCTTTCCGATCAGCGAGGAAGATATTGTGGAAAAAGTCTGGGATGCATTTACCTTCAAGGATTTCCAGTAAGATAAACGGAGGCTGTGTATGCAATTGTGGAAGAAATGCTGTGCAATGTTCATATTTGCCGGGCTGCTGGCAGTCATAAGCGGCTGTCAGAAGGATTTGTCCAATGAACCTACGGAAAATGTTGAGGTATTTACAGTTGGTGATGAATCCGTATATTTAAATGAGGTATGGATTTATGCCAAGACGGTACAGCAGGAGTATGAAAAGAATTATGGGACCGGAATCTGGACGGTAGAGCTTCAGAATGAAAGCGGACAGACACAAACAATCGAGACGATTACAAGGGAAGATATTATCCAGGAGATTGTACAGGTGAAGGTGTTGGCACATCAGGCAGATTCCTATGGAATAGCATTGACCAAAGAGGAGATGGAGCAGATCAATCAGCAGGCGGAAGCTTTTATCAATGGTCTGACGGATGCGGATATTGCTGAGACCGGTGTCAATCTGGAACTGGCGCTTCAGGTGTATGAGGAAAATGTAATTGCAGGCAGAGTATATGACCGGATCATGCAGGAAGGGAATGTAGAGGTGTCCGATGAACAATGCCGGCAGACCAAGGTCTATGATTTGTATTTTCCTACTTATCTGGAACAGGGGGAAGGTGAATTTGTTGCCCTGACAGAAGATGAAAAGGCGACCCAGTACAAAACGGTTACCGAGGCATACGGGAGGATTACCAGTCAGGAGGATTCCTTGAATATTGAAACAGCCGCTTACGAGTATGGTTGTACCAATTCCGATTTTCATACCATGTCTTATAAAGAGTATGTAGATCAGTATGGACAGGAGATAACAGACCAGATTTACGACTTAAATGATGGGGAATATCTGGGAGTGGTTGAAAGCGATTATGGTTATCATGTGTTTCAAATGATTTCCCTGACGGATGCAGAGGCAACCAGAGATAAGAAGGAAGAAATGGAAGCAGAGCTGCGGCGGGAATATTTTGCAGAGGTGTATGAGAAATATCTAAAGGAAATGGACAGTACTTGGAAATTTTCGAAAAATGTGAACGAGGCCGCCTGGAATCTGATTCGGTTTGCGCCGGAAACGGTTGGTGATGGAAATGAAGTTGAATGATGTGTGTCTTTCCATGATGGAATATTATTATGGAGACGCCAGAAGAATCCAACATTTTATAAAGGTTCATTCTCTGGCAAAGCTGATTGGCGAGCAGGAGAATCTTTCTTCCGATGAACAGTATATTCTGGAAATTGCCGCCTATGTGCATGATATCGGCATTAAGAAATCCGAAGAGCTTTATGGAGACTGCAGTGGAAAGCATCAGGAGGAACTGGGGCCGGAGCAGGCAAAGAATCTGTTGATTGATCTTGGCTGCGAGGGTATCATCATAAAACGGGTCTGCTATCTGGTTGGTCATCACCATACATATACCAATGTGGATGGAAAGGACTATCAGATATTGGTGGAAGCGGATTTCCTTGTGAATCTGCTGGAGGAACAGGTTCCCAGAGATGGCGTGGAGCAGGCATATAAGAATGTATTCCGGACGGAAACCGGAAGAAGGATATGCAGGGAGATGTTCCGGTTATAATCGAAACTCCAGAATATCTGCCAACTCTTTCCGTGGTCTTGGCGTAGGGCCTTCATTTGCATACCCCACTGCAATTGCACCCACAAGCTGATGCGACGTTTTTAGATAGGATACCAGTTCCGGATATGCGAAGCAGGTATTGGCAATCCATAAGGTTCCGATTCCGATTTCTTCTGCTTTCAGCAGAATATTTTCAATGGATGCTCCAATGGAAAGTGTATCACATATTTCCGTAACTCTGTGGTCTGCATCAATTTCCGTAAATGGCGTGGTTCCATTGGTATTTAAAACTATAATTATAATGGGAGCCTCCTTCATAATCTTCAAGGTGTTTTTGGCATCGGCAATGCCTTGCCCGGAGTTGGGTAATATAGGCTCGCCCTGTTCTTCTCGTAAGATTCCTTTTTCCATGCATGCTAACAGTTCATCCTTATTCTTGCCTCCGTAAACAATGTATTTCCAAGGCTGTCTGTTCTTGGCGGAAGGTGCCATTCTGCCTGCATCTATCATTGACTCTATGAT
>JAIECC010000096.1 GCA_029068665.1 Lachnospiraceae bacterium | reverse complement strand
GCACTGCGAACACAATGAGCCAAGCAACTACGCAACAGACATTTGGCGAATGTGCGCGAACATGAACATTAAGGGGGCGACATATGAAAAAGAAAAAAAACAATACTTGGATTGCTGCCGGTCTATTTACAATCGCCACCGGAATAGCAACCATTTACAGCCTGTTAGAATACCGGGAATCCGTGCTGATTATGGGGATAACAAGTCTGTTATTACTGCTATCTGCTTTCTGGCTGTTTACCTCTATATCCCAGCTGTTGAAAAAAGAACCCGAAAAATCCGTAGGACAGGAACAGCGGGAGCGGATGAATTATGAAGGAATGAAACTGCAGGGTGAAGAATTAATCCGTCTGATGAACACTTTTGGCAAAGGCACCTATGCTTATAGCAAGCGTTCTGCCGAGAACCTGCAGGCAATATTGGAGTTTTCCATACAAACACAGACTTCTAATGAACGCCTGCTCAATGATTTGATTCAAAATCAAACGAAAACAGCCAAGTTCCAGGTGAAGTATGGACAGGAAGATACTGCAAAGCTCATACAGACCTTTGCAGATCAATGCAGGCAATTAAATGATAATTTAATGAAATGTGTGGATAAAATTGAAAATCAGAAGGTAGAAATTACTTCTCAGCAGCCGGACATGGATGTTTCCGGTTCCTTAAATGATTTAACTTTAGAATTGGCACACATTAATACCAGTATTCAGGCATTGCAATTACAATTAGCTACAGCTTCACAGCCTTCTGTTATGTATGTGCAAAATCCTCAGGTTCCGGTAGCACCGGTTCAGGAAAGTGCTTCTACTGTGTCATCAGCTGCAGATGCTGCCATGACAACAGAACTGCCAGTGGAGGAAGCACCGGTTAATATGGAAGATGATTTTATGGTGGAAGATGTAACCGAATCAGCAGATGCTTCCCATTCTGATGAATCTGCCATTAGCGAAATACCTTCCGCTGTAGAAGAGATGCCGGAACCAGAAGAAACCATCCTTTCAGAAGAGATTGCCAATGAATTAGAATCAATCGTTGCTGAAGAAGCTGCCGAGCCAGAGTTACCATCTAATGTAATTGAGTTCACAGCCGCTGAGCAAACGAACTCTATAGAAGAAAGTGAAGATATTGCAGAATCAGAAAGTGTATCACAATTATCCGAACCGGAGGAAGCCGCTTCCACACAGGAAGCTGCACCAGCAGAAGCACCTGTTATTACCCCTCCATCTGATAATCCAAATAAGCAGTTATCTGCAGACGAAATCGCTGCTTTATTTGCATCACTTGGTTAGATTCTGATACGGAACAGACCTTACAAAAATACCGACAGATGATTACTTTCATCCGTCGGTATTTTTTACTGCACTATAAATGCTTTTTCTATAAGCTAAGATTTCCTTAATTACTCAACAGTTCTATTGCCTTCTTTAACTGCACATCCTGATCTTCCGGAATCACAGGTTCAAGCAGTAATTCTTCCGGCAGCTCTACTACAACATCCGGCTCAATTCCAATTTTATGAATATCATTTCCATTTGGAGTAAAATATTTTGCAATCGTCAATTTCACTGCTGATCCATCACTTAACGGAATCACCTGTTGAACAATTCCTTTTCCAAAAGTAGTTGTACCTACAATGGTGGCCGCACCATGATCCTTCATACAGCCGGCAAAAATTTCAGAGGCGCTTGCACTGCTTCCATTCACCAGCACTACCATCGGCAGATTCAAGGATTCACTGCTGTCTGCATCGAATTTTTCCAAAATATTACCCTCTTTATCTTCTGTATATACGATAGTCCCCTCTGCAAGTATCTGATCACACATGTCTACTACAACATTCACATAGCCACCCGGATTGTTTCGCAGGTCTACAATCAATGCCTGCATCCCCTGGGCTTGCAGATCCTTGATTGCCAGCGCAAACTGCTCTGCGGTTTTTTCATAAAAATCCGTCACCTCAATGTAGCCGATATTATTCTCCTTCATGGAATAGCTTACCGTTGAGTTATCAATAGTACGACGTTCTATGGTTAATGTGATATCCTCCTCGGTACTCGGACGATATACTGTTACATCTACAGTAGTTCCCGGTTCTCCCTTGATCCATGTAACTACCTCAGAGACCTCCTCGCCATTCAATTCCCGTCCATTGACCGCAGTAATAACATCCTTCGGCAGCATACCGGCATCTTCCGCTCCGCTGCCCTGAAATACCCGGATTACCGTTAGCTTCATTGTGGAAACATCCTGTTGAATGGATACTCCAATTCCCTGATAAGAACCTGTGGAGGTATCCATCATGTCAGAATACTCTTCCGCCGTATAATAAACCGAATATGGGTCATCCAGACTTTCTAATATGCCCTTGTAAATATATTCTTCCCGTTCCTCATCATCGCTTGCCTCAAAGTAGAACTTATCATCAATTAACTGGTTGATATAATCAATCTTCTGTTCTACCTGCTCAGAATACACAGAATCACCAGACTGATTCGTGCTTCCGGTTCCAAACCCGTTATGTACACTATTGGATGAACTGCTGTTTTGTAATAATCGCAGGTTCGGAAGACAACCGCTGCAAAGCATTGCTACCATTGACAACCCAAGACCTATTTTTACTGATTTTCTCATAATTATGTTCCTTTCCTGTCTGATTTTCTACTCATCTATAGAAAATCCTCTCCCAAATCCAAATCTCTATGTCAAATTAATAATACTGCATTGGATCAACGGAAAACCTGGAACTCAGATATCCACCAACCCGAACCTCAAAATGCAGATGTCGTCCCTGAGTCGCACCGGTTGCGCCGGACAGCATAATCGTATCACCAGCATTTACATATTGCCCCTCTGATACATACAAAGCATTGGCATGCATATATATGGTGTACAGTCCATTTCCATGACTGATAATAATCCAATTTCCTGCAGTGGAGCTATATCTTGCCAGAACCACAACACCACTGGCGGCAGCCACAATAGGGGTACCATTCTCACATCCAATATCAATACCAAAATGATTGGCCGTTACTACTCCGGAAGCCTCCCGTCTTCCAAAGCCGGAATTAATCCGGTAGCTGGATGGACATGGCCACAACAGGGAACCGCCGGAATATGGAACATACTCCGCACCGGAGTTGGTTGCCATCTGTCCTGCCTGGGCGGCTCTGGCCGCCTCCGCCTCAATGGCTGCAATCCGGCTGGCTGCTGCCTGTATCTCAGCATCATATTGCTCTACCAGCCTCTCCTGTTCCGCAATCTGATCTTCATATGCTGCTACCTCTGCAGCCTTTGCCTCTAACAATGTGCTTACGGTAGCTTCTTCTTCCTGTACCTGAGCAGTTAACTGCTCCACCCCTGCCAGATTTGTTTGCAAAATCTGTTCATCATTGGCAATCTGTTCCCGAATCTGCACCAACTGCACTAACATATTATAATCATAATCCGCCATGGCTGACACATATTCCGGTCGATTTAAAATATCACTCATAGATTCTGCGGACAACAGAGCATCCATATAATTATCTCCGCCATTTTCATACATAAACTGAATTCTGGTACACATATCCGCATACTGCTGCTGTTCTTTTGCCTTTGCCTCTTCCAATTCCGCCTGTTTCACCACAATCTGATTTTCCAGATCCGCCTTCTGCGCATTCAGTTCACTAATCCTTGTCTGAAGTGCCGCCAATTGTCCATCTAATTCCGCAACATAAGCTGCCAGATTATTTTTCTTCTCCTCTAGCTGTCCTAAAATCTCTTCCGCCTTACTCTTATTACTTTCTGCTTCCGATTTATCCTGCTGTGCATCTTCCATAGAACCGGCATACACCTGGGTGGTAATTGTACACAATAAAACCATTGCTAAAATTACCTTCATCCATCGCAGCGTTTTTTTCATTTCACATCACCTGAATTCTTATCTAATCTGACTGTATTCTCATATATTTATCTACTGATAATAGCCTAAGGGATCCACATTATACGCAGAGGTATATCCGCCCACTCCCACGCCAAAGTGCAAATGCGGGCCGGTAGACCATCCGGTAGAACCAACCAGCAAAATCGTATCACCGGCATTTACATACTGACCTTCTGTTACACATAGCTGAGATGCATGCATATATATGGTATAGAATCCATTTCCATGACTGATTACCACCCAATTCCCTGCTGAATTACTATATCGTGCAATAACCACCACTCCACTGGCAGCAGCTACGGCAGGAGTACCGGTTGGTGCTCCAATATCCATGCCTTTATGATTGGCATTTACATATCCTCCATCGGGGGTTCGATAGCCAAAATAAGATGTAATTCTGTAGCTGGATGGACATGGCCACAATAAAGCCCCGCCGGAATATGGAACAAAATTGCTATTGCCGGCTGCCAATGCTTCCAGCTGAGCAATCCGGTTTGCCGCTGCCTGCATTTCCGCGTCATACTGTGCGATCAGCTTTTCCTGCCGGTCAATCTGGCTTTCGTATTCCGATATGGCTGCTGACTTTTCATCAATTAACGTATTAACCTTTTCTTCTTCCTCTCTTGCCTGTTCCGTCAACTCCTCTACCGTATTCAGATCCATCTGTAACTGCTGCTCATCATTTGCAATCTGCTCTCTGGTCTGAACCAGCTCCTCCAGCATATTATAGTCATAATTTGCCATAGCTGATACATATTCCGAACGATTCAGAATATCACTCATAGAACCGGCGGCAAGCAATGCATCCATATAGCTGGTATTATTATTCTCATACATGAACTGGATTCTGGCGCACATATCCGCATATTGCGCAGCTTCCTCTTCCTTTGCCACTGCCAATTCCTCCTGCTTGGTGGCTATCTGACCTTCTAAATCTGCTTTTTGGTCATTTAATTCATTAATTGTAGTCTGAATACCCTCCAGTTCTTTATCCAGCTCTGCAACCCATACCTGCAGGTCATTTTTCTTGGACTCTAACTGAGAAAGAATATTTTCTGCACTATTCTTATTCTCTTCTGCCCGGTCCCGCTGCTGCTCTGCATCTTCCATAGAACCGGCATACACCTGGGAGGAAAGCACACCCACCAGAATAACTGCGACTGCGGCTTTCAAAATATGCAAATATTTTTTCATCCTTCATCACCTACACTTTTAAATGCTTCCTTGTGGTTATAATACTTCCTACAAAACCAATACCAATACCAATCAGCAAACAAACCGGTATTAATGTCTGAAATATCTCATTTTGTGGAAGGAAATTCAGCCATCCCTTTAATGCCGTAAAACGGCTCATCAGAAAATCAACTACCATTCCATACATAACATACAAGAACGCACAAGGAACAATAGAACCGGCAAACCCAATAGTCACACCTTCCACAATAAATGGTGCCCGCACAAAAAAGTCAGTTGCACCAATCAGCTTCATAATGGAAATCTCTTCCTTCCGTATGGTTATACCAATCGTAATCGTATTACTGATCAGGAAAATGGAAACCAGTAACAAAATAACTATAACACCAATTGAGGCATATCCCACTAGGGAATCAATGGAAGCAAAATTCTCTGCTGTTGCCTCAGAGCTCTTCACCTTACGTACACCATCCAGACTTTCCAAAAACTTGACAAATTCTCCCTGCCGGCTGGCATCCGTTATGGTAATATTATAGGACGCATATTCTTCCAGCGGATTGGAGGTTCCAAAAGCCGCCTCTATCATATCCTGACTTCCTGGTCCATATAACTCAGGCGCAAAGTTCTTCCATGCCTCTTCTGCTGAAATGTAATCCATTGTATTTACTTCTTCACGAACCCGGATTGCTTCACCGATGGCTTTGATTTGTTCTTCACTAATGCCCTCTTCAAAGAATACCGTAACTGCTACGGATTCCTCCATTTGCTTCATCATCGATTCAAAATTCAGGACAATTGCATAAAAAATACCAAACAAAAATAAGCAGGCCACTATAGTTCCTACAGATGCTAATGAAAAAAGCAGGTTTCGCCTGATATTCTTCAGTCCTTGCAAAAAGCAATACCATAATGTACTAATCTTCATCTATATACCCACCTTTTTTCACATCACTGATAATTGTACCTTTTTTCAAAGTCACAACCCGCTTTTTCATTGCGTTTACAATTTCCCGGTTATGAGTAACAACAACTACCGTTGTTCCCCGCTTATTGACCTCCTCCAGAAGATTCATAATATCCCAGGAGTTTTTCGGATCCAGATTACCGGTAGGCTCATCTGCCAGTAAAATAGAAGGATTGTTCACCAGCGCTCTTGCCAAGGCAACCCGCTGCTGCTCACCACCAGATAATTCCTTCGGATAAGATTTATATTTATCCCCTAATCCTACCATAGTCAGCATGGACGGCACCTGCCGCCGGATATACCTTGGGGGTGTTTCTACAACCCGTTGTGCAAAAGCAACATTTTCGTATACATTTCGGTCCTTCAATAACCGGAAATTTTGAAATACCACGCCAATATCCCGGCGGATTTTAGGAATTTCTTTTCTTTTTACCTTTGCATAATCCTTATCATTTATTTTTATCGTCCCTGCTGTCGGGTCTAACTCCTTCAATAACAGTTTCATCAAAGTCGTTTTTCCGGAGCCGCTGCTTCCTACAATAAATACAAACTCACCTTTTTCAATCGTAATACTGACATCATTTAGTGCAGTTGTTCCGGTAGGATACTTCATAGTTACATGATCCAGCACTAACATCCCTTGTGCCCCTTTCGTATTTAGTATGATGATTTCCGTATTAATAGTCCAAGGATTCCATATATTTCATATATTTTACTACCATAAGTGCAATCTTAAATGTAATTGCATCTTCAAACACACGTAAATCCAAGCCGGTACTTTTTTGTAGTTTATCCAAACGATATACCAAAGTATTCCGATGAATATATAATTGTCTTGAGGTCTCTGAAACATTCAGACTATTTTCAAAGAATTTATTAATGGTTATCAATGTCTCTTCATCAAACTCATCCGGGGATTTCCCATCGAAGATTTCTTTGATAAACATCTTACAAAGCGGAATCGGAAGCTGATAAATCAAACGGCCAATTCCTAAATTACTATAAGCAATAATATTGCGATTGCCATAGAAAATCTTTCCCACATCCAAAGCCATCTTAGCTTCCTTATAGGAACGGGATACCTCTTTAATTTCATTCACAATGGTTCCATATGCCACATGAACTGTAGACATTGCCTCCGTATTCAGCATATCTACAATCACCTTTGCCGTCTTACTCAAATCTTCATATGTCTCATTGGCCTTTACTTCTTTTACAAGTATGATATTCTTTTCATCAACAGCAGTAATGAAATCCTTTGATTTTGCAGAGAAAATATTTCTTACGGTTTCTAAGGCATTATTATCCTTCTCATTTTTTGTCTCAATAATGAAAACAATCCGGCGTACATCCGTATCAATATGTAACTTTTTCGCACGATTATAGATATCTACCAGCAGCAAATTATCCAATAACAGATTCTTTATGAAATTATCCTTATCAAATCGTTCCTTATACGCAACCAGCAGATTTTGTACCTGAAATGCCGCGATTTTACCAATCATATATACATCATCTGTTTCTCCCTTTGCCAGAATCACGTATTCTAACTGGTTATCATCAAAAACCTTAAAAAATTGATAGCCTTGCAACACCTGGCTTTCTGCCGGGGAGTCAACAAAGCCTAAAACAGCTTTTTCATATTCATCTGCATCCCGTAAGGTAGATGCCAGAATTTTACCCTCTGTATCCATAACACATAAATCAATTCGTGTAATTGCCTTTATTCCCTCAATCGTATCCTGGAGGATTTGATTTGAAATCATTCTACCCACTCCTTTTACATTTTGTGCCACCTCAGCTGCGCTTCGGTGTGTGGCATGCGCCACATATTAAAATGAATATACCTTGCTGTTTGCAAACACGTTTGCACAGCAAGCTACATTCATTTTAATGCATGGCTTACTATTATCATAATATAGCAAAATTTCTAAAAAAAAAAGAGGAAATGCATATTTTTATGCATTACCTCTAAAAATTCATAGTTTAGAAAAACTTTTAATTGTACTAATTAGCAACAAACTGCTCAGTTTCGTTGTCGAAGATATGAATGTTG
>JAIECC010000095.1 GCA_029068665.1 Lachnospiraceae bacterium | reverse complement strand
GTTTATAATGAAAATGGTGTCATATACTAAAATACTGATTTTGGAGAGAGACTATGGAGCAAAGCAGTCTTACACTTTTACGAACCTGCAAGAGAATCGCCAATGAAATAGATGCAAATGGTGTATTGCTGGAAGGCGATTTTAGTGCAACGGAACAATTGAGAATGGATTTGCGGAATTTCTTTTGCTATCTGTCAATTGCTGACGGAATCATTCAGAAGGAAGAAATTCGGTATATTAATAAATTTCTGGAATATGAGTTTACGGAGAATACGATTATTGACTGTATCCGCCGGAATAAGATTGCGGACCGGGATTTTCTGGATCATCCGCCGTTATCGCTGCATTATTTTTTGAAGGATAAAAATATTCCGAATGTAATATACCAGTCCAAGTATTATGATATACGCAAGCTGTATTACCATATGTTCCAGGAAATGGGAAGGGAATTCATTGCCTGCAACCGTAGGGTGGAGGATAAGGAAATCCGCAGCCTGACCCGGTATCTGCTTATGCTGGAGAGTCAGATTAATGCATATAAGCACTTTGGTGAAGAACGGGAGGAAGTACCGGACAGTATACCATACCGGATTAAGGAGAATGTCCAGAATCAGGAAGAGGAAGAGATTCCCTTTGTGGGAACCATTACGGAGGCAAGTCCGGAGGGCTATGATCTGGGTACCCTGATGCAGGAATTAAATGATTTGATTGGACTGGAAGAAGTTAAAAAGGAAGTAAAGAATATCGTAAATCTTCTTCAGATCAATGAGATGCGGGCACAGAATGGTCTGAAAAAGGCACCGGTTGCCAAGCACTTCGTATTTACAGGGAATCCTGGTACAGGTAAGACCACCGTGGCTCGGTTATTGTCGAAAATCTACTGTGCCCTGGGCATATTGTCTAAAGGACACATGGTAGAGGTAGACCGTTCCGGTATGGTGGCAGGCTATATGGGACAGACTGCCTTAAAGGTAAAGCAGGTAGTAGATAAGGCAAAGGGCGGTGTCCTGTTTATTGATGAAGCCTATGCCCTGAGCAATCATGGACCGGAAGGTGATTTCGGTCAGGAGGCCATTGATACACTGAACAAGGCAATGGAGGATTACCGGGATGATCTGATTGTCATTGTAGCCGGTTATCCGGATTTAATGGAAGAATTTATTGATGCCAATCCGGGATTGAAGTCCCGGTTTAATAAGACAGTTAATTTTCCGGATTATAATGCAGAAGATTTGTATACGATTTTCATGTACATGAGTCAGGAACAGGATTATCATTTAAGTGAAAGCGGGGAAATACGGCTTCGGGATGTTCTGACAAGGATGGTAGAAGAAAAGGACAAGAATTTCGGTAATGCCAGAGATGTCCGGAATTACTTAAGCCGGGTAATCGAGCATCAGGCTAACCGTCTGGTATCATCAGCCACGTTGGATAAGACACAATTGCTGACCATTGAAGCCGAGGATTTATAATATTCCGAACGGAAGTAAGGATAGGAGACACTATGAGTAAGGAACAGGCAACAGAGGCTCCAAAGAAAGTGGAGAAGCCAAAAAAGGTATTATTGAAAAATCAAATTGAGCGGTATTTGAGGATACCATTTTTTCTACTGATTCCACTGGTTATATTGAACGGGGTAGTTTATTTTTCAAATATTGAAACGGGGATTTTCTTATCCGTTAGTATTATCCTGTATGCACTGATCGTTACAGTGATTTATATTCACAATAAGCCGAATATTATGGCGACCCTGATCAGCTTTGCTTTTGAGCAGGGACAGGTACAGAAGGAATTACTGAAGGATCTGGCGGTTCCTTACGCCCTGATTGATCTGGATGGAAAGCTTTTGTGGGCAAACCCTCTTTTTTATGGAATTGTGGGTAGTGAAAAGCTGGTTAAGAAGTCGGTGATTCAGATTTTTCCGGAGATTACCAAAGAGATATTTCCACAGGAAAGCAAGAAAAGCGAATTTCAGATGCGGTATCAGGATGATTTCTCCCGGGTAGAAATGCGCCGGGTAGTGATTCATGATAT
>JAIECC010000094.1 GCA_029068665.1 Lachnospiraceae bacterium | reverse complement strand
GAATTGCATCATGCACCAAAACAATCTATGCAAGCTTGCTTGCAAATAGATTGTTTTGTTTCATGATATAAGGCGGATACGCCTTCACCGAGAAACGCAGTTTCGAGGTGGCAATTCAAAGGAAATACACCATAAAACGAATAAATATTTCGGAGGCAGACAATGATTAATATACATGAAGTAATCGAAACAAATGAAATGATTCAGAAAGCAAATCTGGATGTCCGTACCATCACCATGGGAATCAGTCTTTTAGATTGTACCGGCAACACATTAGAAGAGGTATGTGACAGGATTTATGAAAAAATCACTACCTCTGCCAAGGATTTGGTAAAGGTAGGAAAAGATATTGAATTACAGTATGGGATTCCTATTGTGAACAAGCGGATTTCCATTACACCGATTTCTCTGGTAGGCGGTGCAGTATGCAAAACCAGTGATGATTTTGTTGCCATTGCCAAGACACTGGATAAAGCAGCAAAAACTGTAGGGGTAAACTTTATCGGTGGGTATTCTGCTTTGGTCAATAAAGGAATGACACCGGCAGACGAACTGCTGATTCGTTCCATTCCAAAGGCATTAGCAGAAACAGATGTGGTATGCAGTTCTGTTAATGTAGGCTCTACTAAAACCGGTATTAATATGGATGCAGTGAAGCTCATCGGTGAGATGATTAAGGAAGCTGCAGAGCTGACCAAAGAACATGATTCCAATGCCTGTACCAAGTTTGTGGTATTTTGTAATGCACCGGATGATAATCCGTTTATGGCAGGTGCCTTCCATGGTGTGACCGAGGCAGATAAAATCATTAATGTAGGTGTCAGCGGACCGGGGGTAGTAAAATCAGCCTTGGAATCTGTTCGCGGTGAGAATTTCGAAGTACTTTGTGAAACCATTAAGAAAACAGCTTTTAAGATAACCCGTGTGGGACAGTTGGTGGCACAGGAAGCATCCAGACGGCTGGGAGTACCATTTGGTATCATTGATTTATCTCTGGCGCCAACTCCGGCGGTAGGAGATAGTGTTGGTGAAATCTTAGAAGAAATCGGTTTAGAATACGCCGGAGCACCGGGAACCACAGCAGCCCTTGCCCTGTTAAATGACCAAGTCAAAAAGGGTGGTGTTATGGCTTCTTCCTATGTAGGCGGCTTAAGCGGTGCCTTTATTCCGGTCAGTGAGGACCAGCG
>JAIECC010000093.1 GCA_029068665.1 Lachnospiraceae bacterium | reverse complement strand
GTTATCAGATATAAGTTGTAGTAATAATAATAGCTGGAACTATTACTGAGCATGGAACCATTCCGATTCAAATCCTCCAATGCTGTTGTCAGGATCCGAACAGCAGATGCATCTGCATCCTCGATATTACCAATGTTCCGCGTATAAATCATACCTAATATCTTATAATTCATGAACTTTGCTTCACCGGTTGCCATTCTGGCATTATTCGCTTCAAACTCCGATAAATCAGATGCCAGTTCTATATAATCCGGATTTGGTTCCGACATAATCATGGCCATAGCAATATAATGCTGCGCATTTTCGCCATATTCATCAGATTTTGCATCTATCATACGAAAATACTTTAAGGATGCATCATAGCTTTGCAAATCAAAATATGTAAGACCCATTTGGTATAATAATCGATTGTTTTTTGATAAGTTCTTACTGCTGTTGATATAAGAGGCTATGGTCTCTAATCCCATTTCAGGATTATTGAGATTATTCACATAAATATTCAGGATTTTAATATATGCCTCTTCATTTTTAGGATTCACCTGAATCGCATTCTTATATTCCGCAATTGCCTCTTCATAATTTCCTGCAAATTTGTAATCATCACCAACATTAATAATATTCATATAATTCTGATTCAGCAGATTCCGTTGTCCGGAAAATCCGGCAATGGATATTCCGGTGAAAACCAATGCCATAGTCACGGATGCTGCAAATAATCCAAACTTCTTTTGGGACTGTTTTTTAAACTGTTCATCTAACTCATCATAATGATCAAAAGCGTATAATAGCTCTGAGCAGGACTGATACCGATCATTGGGATTAGGCTGGGTACATTTAATGAGAATTTTTTCCAAACCGCTGGATAACGCCGGATTCCATTGACGAATCGGCTTAATCTCATATGGTGGTTCACATGGGTTCATTCCCGTAACAATATGATATAAGGTAGCACCCAGGCAGTAAATATCGGTTCTGGCATCCGTATTATAGATACCACGGCCCTGAGAATCGCCAAACTGCTCCGGTGCCGCATAGCCTCTGGTTCCCAGTGCAGTAGTATCTGCATTATTTTCAATCTTATATTCTTTCGCCGTTCCAAAATCAATCAGCTTTACCTGACCATTGGGTTTTAACATAATATTCGACGGCTTCATATCCCGATAAATGACCGGTGGGTTCATGGAATGGAGATAATCTAAAGCACTTCCTAATTGCTTTGCCCACTCAATCACTGATTCCTGAGGCTGGGCACCCTGCTCCTTCAAAATCTCGCTGATTGGACGGCCCTCCACATAATCCATGACAACATATACCCGGTTTTCTTTTTGGATAATATCGACGATACGAGGCAATACCGGATGGTCTACCTTCTTTAAAATATTTGCTTCCCGTTCCAGACCTTTTAAAAGCGTCTGGGTATCCTTGGAGCCATCATCTTTGATTTCCTTAATCGCCCATTGCTTATTCAATCGTAAATCCATGGCAACATATACAACAGACATGCCGCCACGTCCGATTTCCTTCAATATTTCATATTTACCATCTAAAACCGTTCCCTTTTCTGTCATTCTAATCTCCCTAACTAATATGTCTTCAAGAGGACTAATGATATATTATCCTGTTCCTTCCTTTGCTTTATCAGTTCTGTTAAATACATGCAGTTTTGGCGCATGACCGTAGCATTCACACAGGCTCGGGGTCCTAACTGTTCCAGCATTTCTTCATGACTGATTTCGTGGCAAAAGCCGTCTGTGCATATCAAATAAGAAGTTTCCGGCACTGCAATCCCCTGATAAAATGCCGGTTCAACTGTGGCCGAGGCTCCAACACACTGGAGCAAAATGCTTCTTCTGGAATCCCGTAATGCCTCCTCCGGTGTCAGTCTTCCGGCGGCAATTTCCCGTGCCACCAAAGACTGATCTTCTGTCATCTGCCGCACTTCGTCATCTTTCATCTCGTAAATCCGGCTGTCACCTACATGGATAATTAAATATTGTCCCTGATATAACAATATGGCAGAAAGTGTGGTACCCAAACCTGCATTTTTCTGCAGACCATACGAACCAAGCTTGGAATTCTCTGCAAGGGCAAGAGAGCGCCACTCTTCCATAATCTGATCCCTGTCAACTGCTTCATTGGCTGCCATTGGTGCAAAGGAGGTATCAAACCAATTGCAGTAAGCCATAATCACTTCTTTACTGGCCAGTTCTCCTGCGGATAATCCTCCCATTCCGTCACAGGCTATTGCAAAAACTGCCCGTCCACCAGGGGTATCCAATACCTTAACCGCAATGGAATCCTCATTTGTATTTTTTCTTATTCCCACATCCGTGTTGTAGGCAACAAAATAATTCATAGGTTCTCTCCTTCAGGCTTCTTCCTACCATAATGTATATACAAATTCCTCATCCCCTAAAACCAGCTTGCAATTATTCAACAACAGTTTTTCTGTTCCGGGCAGTACCTGTTCTCCGTTTACATAAGTAGAATTCGTAGAATTCTCATCCCGCACATAATAAACACCATTTTTCTTCATAATTGTACAATGAATGCGGCTGATAGCCGTATTATCAGCAATAACATAATCCACACCGTCCTGGGATTTTCCCATTACAAAATCCTTCTCCGGCAGCGAAATATGTTCTCCGGTCTTTACACGAATCAAATGGGGATTCGGAGTTTTCTGTGCCTGCTGATATGTTGCATCCTGAGGCATAATCTGTGGGCGAGGAGACATTCCCGGCTGTGGATTCATACCCGGCATTGGAGTTGCTCCCGGCTGTGGAACACTGCCCGGCATTGGCATCATCCCTGGCTGTGGAACACTACCCGGCAATGGAGCTGCTCCCGGCTGTGGAACACTGCCCGCACTGTCT
>JAIECC010000092.1 GCA_029068665.1 Lachnospiraceae bacterium | reverse complement strand
GCTTCCATACCTCTGCTCTGGATTGGGAATGGAAGGAGATGCAGGCCAAACGAAGTCTGCGTTATTTTTTATTTTTAAAAAAGGACCCCTCTTTCATCATTGGTTCCGTTAATTTCACTGATATCCGCCTGGGACCTATGCAAAAGGCATCTATGGGCTATAAAATCGACCATCGATACTGGCGTCAGGGCTATGCCCGGGAGGCTTGCGTGAAATGTCTGGATATCATATTTCGGGAATATGGACTGCATCGCATTGAGGCCCACATCGCACCTTCCAATGAGCCTTCCATACGCTTAATTCAAAAACTCGGCTTTACCTATGAAGGTCTGGAACATGAATCTGCGGAAATCAACCACCAATGGCAGGATTTACTGCAATTTGCCAAAATCAATCCTTACCATTGATTCTGCCTGGATTCCTGTAAATCATACCAGTTCTACAATCCAATATCCGAAATTTCCGGTTTTCACATTCGTATGCTTGACCGGTACAAATACTTCAAAACCAAATATCTTTGCTATGTACTGCTCTTTATTATCAAAGACTCCCGGCACACCCAGCACTGCCTTTACTGCTCCATCCTGGAATCTTAGCTTGCCAAGCATCAGATACTTATAATTATAATATCCATGGGTCAAAAAGCTATTGACACCCAATCTCCAGTTTTCCATTTCCAACAGTCCGATATCATTTGGCTCAATGCGGACACAATCATAGATTTCATGATTATCAAAATCCGGAAGCTTTGGACTTTTTTCCATCAACCGAAGGGTCAGTTCAGAAATCCCGGCCTTTTTTCCTGTCTTCTTTTTCTCTTTTTCAGGCGCGGCTTCTTCCGCCTGTTCCGGCATCGGATTTTCCAAAGGAGCAGATTCCTCCGCTGAATCAGATTGGATTCCATCCGAAGATACGGCTTGCTCCCATAATTTTTCTGCAATATTTCGAGACAAAGAGGCTTCCGGGTCTTCTGTCAGTTCCCGGGCGTATTCCTCCGATAATGGTTCTACGGACCGAGTCTGCTCCTGTCTTTCGGGCAGCTCAGAAATATGAAATGCCAGCCCTTCACTTTCTTTTACATGTGGTGACGATTGAGGCTCAGAATCGGCTTCTTTTTTATTCTTCCAATCGCTGTAGGTAAGAAACAGGCGGGGCTGAATCGGTTCATCATTCCACTGACTGGCATACACATGGTCCTTATCATATACGGCAATCACACCATCAAAGTCCTCAATTCGATTATCCGTATTCCATACATTGTCGCAGGGAGTCTGCTTCCGAAGTTCACCACAATTTTTTGAAATCGTCATTTCATCCAGATAGTATCCAATTGGTGTTCCGTCCGGGCCGGCTTTATACAGATATACCTTGTACCGTCCTCCTTCGATTCCCTGACGGTCCTGCAGATTCAGGGTAAACCGGCAGATGCCCTGACGCTGCTCACATCGGATATAGCCCACATTGACCCCCTTTTCCCCTTCCACATACGTATACAGATAAGAAATAAATCTTTTATAATCCAACATGTCCCACTCCCTTTCATACAACAAAAGCGTTGCAGTCCAGCCATGCCGTTCATGAACTGCAGTTCAAAAAACTACCTGCTTCATTGTATGAAGGCTTCAGACATATTATGCCTGTATTTTTTCGACAAAAATAAGTAATTTATTCAGAAAAACGTAAGTTGTTAGTTATAGGAATGAAATTTAAATAAGGTATAATTGCCTTAAGTGTGACCCACCGAAGATCTTACTATATTTAGAATCAGAGGAAATCATTATGTTTTATATTTTTATGACAATGAC
>JAIECC010000091.1 GCA_029068665.1 Lachnospiraceae bacterium | reverse complement strand
GGTCTGGGAGATTGGAAACGCAGCAATACAACACCTATAGACCTCAATACCCTGACACCGGGAAGTCTGGAAAAGGGACTAATCGTAGAAGGTGACCTGCCCTGCAATTATGGTGCCTTTATGGAAGAATATACCACAAACTACGGAATCAAAACCGGAAGCTCTACATACACATATCTGATTCCTATTGGAGATACTCAGTTTATGGCAATCACACCCCATGGGAGTGAATTGGAGTCCCGCTTTGACCGGCAGGCAGATGCTACACTTGCATATCTGTTAGAAGAAACTTCTGTACCGCCAGACTCCATTCATATCAAAGGACAAATCAAAGCACTGGGCAGTGAATCTTTAAGATATATGCAAGACTACCTGATTTCCATGGGCTATTCCAGGAATCAGGTCTCCGCTTATACCTGTGCCTATTACATTAATTGTGAGACTTATGACAAATGGTGGCTTGGTTTGCTGATTGGTCTTGGTTGCATCGTCCTTGGTATCGTACTGCTTCTCATTACATTACGCTCCCGTGGCAAACTAAAAAAGGCATCTGTATCCGGCAGTCCGGACCCACAGATAGCACCGAATCCTTCCTATGCGAACTTTACGCCTTATAATCCCACCACTACCGTTTCGAATGATTTTGAGAAGGATTCTTACACCCAGCCTGCTGCTTCTACTGATTCTCAGGAGGCTGCGGAAGATACATCAAGTTCAGGCTTCAGCTTAAAGCTGGATGAATAGCATTACGACCGTTTCTTAAACTCTGATATAATATCAGAAATCGTATTATAGTCCCGTTGGAACAATTCTTCACATAGCTGAAGCTGCAATTGTTCTAACGGGACTTTTTCTAATATCTTATCTACAACAAAATCCTTGCTTTTCTTCTTGTATCTTGCCATCCCATTTAGCTCCTGAATATGTACCAGCTCCGGCCGCCAAAGCAGACTCAGCTTTTTCTTCCACTTCATCTTAGGGTTTTGCTTTGGTTTTCGCAAAACATAAAAGTCAGGGACTCCTTGCTGCCAGTTCAACTGTTATGATTCCCCACCAGTCCGGCACATGCTCTTCAATATGCATGGCATGGCTGGTACCTGCTACTACATAATTATAATCAAAGAATTGATCATAATCCCGAATCTGACGGCCTAATCGGGCATAGGTATCCGCATCACTCTTTATTTCAATTCCATACAAAGCAGAAGGAGTCACCATGACAACATCTGCTCTGGAGCGTCCCATTTGCTTTTCTTCTATGATTCTGTTTTTCCCATAGACATTTTCCAGAAAATCAAATAAATATTCCCGGATATCCTTATCATATAACATATGTCCAGCTCCTTATACTGTAAGCCTGCCCCTACTCTTCTTCTAACTCCTTTTCATAGCACCACCAGTTCTCACCATACAGATTACATTCTCCCGAAACACGAAATCCCATTCCCGCATAAGCTCGAATGGCTCTTTCATTTGTCTTACTGACCAGAAAGTGAACTCCTTTATAACCCCGGCGGACCAACTCCCTCATGGCACCTTTCAGAAGCAATTTCGCAATTCCCATATTCTGGTACTGCCTCTTTACTCCAAGACGTGCCAGCTCTGCAGCCGGCTTCAAGCCCTCTGTCCAGCATGCCAGTTTCCCTACCTCTTCATCCACATCAATGGATATGATTCCAACAATCTCACCACTTTGGTTCTTCATACAGAATATTCTCTGATGCTCTATATCATCCTTTAAAATATCTTCATTTGGATACTCTATAGACCAGGTACAGCCCTCTGTTCCAATTGCAGAACGATACAAACTGAGAATTTCTTCCTGATCCTCTTCTGTCGCTGATGTAAAAACCAAGTCATCTCCCTTACAGATTTCCTGTACATAAGAAAGAGGAAGCTGAGTCTTCTCTGCAACCTGTTCCGGCGACATACCCATATTCCGGAATTTGCGGACTATATACTCCATGGATTCTCCAATTTCAATAATATGCTTATCCGGGTCATAGATCCGTATCACCCTCTGTCCCCAGTCGTGCTCCATTGGTTGGTTTACATAATCTATGTCATAATGACTGGTTTCCAGCTTTTTCAAAAAGCCATCCATATCATTTTCTTCAAAGTACAGCTCCGCATCATTCCCTCCGGAAACCACATTTCTATCTATAAAGCGCTCCCATATGGTGCCATCCTGAAGCACCAGTCCTTCTGTCAAAATTATATTGCCTCCAAAATCCGTAACAACATCCAGACCAAACAAATCCTTATAAAATGCTTTTGATTTTTCAATATCACGAACTACCAGTAATATGTTCTTTAATTTCATAATTTCCCCTTCTCTTTTCTTCCTGTTTGGAAAACTATTTGACAAACCTGTTCTTTCCTCTATAATCCAAGCTGCTCCAATTCTTTTACCACAGTAACATATAATTCCGTTATATCCGAAACATCTGCCCCTGATTTTCGGGTCAAGGGATGTCTCCGCATATCAATTTCATCATAATGAGATATGCCCCTTCCGGAATTCCCACGATAGACTCCTTTGAAATTTGTCCACTTTGATGCTCTGGGTGCCAGCAACCCGTCATTCTCTCCTTCAAAATAATAAACCACCGGATAAGTCCAGCACATTAAAATATCACTAAATGCATGCTTCATCACAAAGGCATAGCTTTGATAATAAATACCTTCCATATCCGGATTTTCTGCGTTGAACTGTTCGGCCTCCGTTGTCCGGAAGGACTGAATTGCCGAATAGGTATCCGGCAGTGCATCTCCCAGAATCCGCATCCAGATATCCGTACACTTGGAACCAAACCGAATCAGAATGTCCGGCACCTTCAGCAGGGAATCCACGGTCAAAGAACCATGATGGGGGGTATTCATGGTTGTTACCGATGCAATCCGATCTCCGATACCCAGGGTAGAAATCGCATACCGGATATCCAGTCCACCTTTGGAATGTGCGATGACATTCAACTTTTCTGCCCCGCTTTCCTGAATGATTTCTTCTATCCGGTTCTTCAACATTTCTCCATTTGTTTTTATCGACGCATTACTATCCTGACCCCCATAGTAGATTCTGCATCCCAGCTTCTCTAACACCTCGGGAATCCTCCCCCAGTAATTGATATGCTTTCGATCCCGAAAACCCATGCCATGAACCATTAACACAGGATATTTGAGATTAATTGTTTCCTGCTCCATCTGTATCCGCTCCATTATCCTGCACCTCTTTATGCGTATTACTCTTATCCGCATTACTTTTATTAATAACGCTTAATATGATTCGAAATAGCAAGCCGACTAGAAATGTCAAGCCACCGCATCGGATAAGGACCTTTCCGATACCCATATTAATCGCATATTCAATCTGCATTTCCAGTGTGGGATCCTGATAAGGCAGTCCTGCTTCTAATACAGCATAATAACAGCCAATAAAAAATATAATAACACCGGCAAACAGAATTCCCCACACCAGAGAATTTACTTTTCCTTTCATGTTCTCTTCTAGCCTTTCTCTCTTGCATAATTCTATATCTACAAAACTTCTTGACTTGTTCACGATTGTTCGTTGCAATTAGCTGCATCAATTGCAATCACCAGCATTAATCCCAACAATTCATCTGCCGGATTCACAAAGTCCAGTACATAGGTGTCACCCCAATGCAAAACCTCTTTAGAAATATGCATAACTGCACTGCACCCCTGCAAAACTTCATAGTCCCAGCCAAGAAAATCACCCTCTACCCGCCAGCCATTATAATCCACTTCATACTGAGGATGCAGAAAGGTAAACTTCTTCTGAATACTTCCCTTGCTTACTCCATTCACCTCAATATCAAAAGCCGGAAGAAGAGAAAACAGATGCTGACTGATTTTGCCAATCTCTCTGTGACCGGCATCATAAACATGCAGCTGATGACCCAGTGCCAGCAATTCTGCCTTTACAAAATACTTCACATTTTCCTCTTCATCATATACATCATAGGAATCCGTCCAGGAAAATACTCTCTGCTTAATCAGTAATTTCATTTTCCACCCCTTCCGGCAAATCTACAATGATGGGTTCATGATGTACAGCAGGCAGGAATTTCTCCAATATATCTTTTGTCTTTATTTTCAGACTGGATGTACTGACACAGGGATGACATCCTATCTCTTCACTTTCAATTATAGTTCGATCCATTAATAGCTGTACCTGATTCTCCCTGTCATTCATCAGTCCCATGATGGAAACAGCTCCCGGTTTAATATGCAGAAACTCCTCCATAAATTCCGGTTTCCCAAATGATAGTCTGGCACTGTTAATCTGTGCAGATAAGTCCTTCGTTTTAAATGGCTTTTCTCCCGGCATCATAAGCAGATAAAAATTTGTCTCCTGCCGATTACACAAAAACAGATTCTTACAAATAATCGTTCCTAACACCTGGTCTATCTCATTACAAGCTTCCATGGTATTCGCCTCTTCATGGTCGGTTCGTTCATATTCAATCCCTAATTGGTCCAACAAATCATACACCTTGATTTCCCGTTCCTGCCTTCCGGATACATCCGTTGGTCTTCCCTTTTGCAATTCCATGAGTGTTCTCCTTCTTCCATTGCTTCTTTAATATAAGTTCTTCTCCATATGAATATGTTCACAATGCTCATCATAATAGATATTCCCTTTTTTCAAATACCCCTGTTTTTCATAGAACCCCTCTGCCTGGACTTGTGCAGATAGAGACATGCTGATTCCACCAACATTTTTTACCGCCTCCTCTACCGCTTCCAGCATTCGTTCTCCCAGATGCCTGCCACGATATTCTTTCAATACTGCCAGCCGACCTACCACATATTCACCTGTCTTATTACCTTTAAAATATCTACAACATGCCATTGGTATCTCATCATCATACAGCACCATGCAACTTGCCGTTTCATCTATATCATCAAATTCGACTTTAAACCCCTGCTCCTTGATAAATACTTCTTCCCGAATGTATTTGGCTTCTTCCGACAGGTATTCAGTCGTCACCACTTTTATCATTATAATTCCTCTTTCCTATCTTGAACTTGCTTCCTTGTATTTCATAATACTATAACAAATTATCCACTGAAATCCCACCATTTATTAGTTGCATTTATGAAAATTTTGGTTGCATGGGGCTTTTTTAGTCAAAGTCCCTCAAAAAAATAAAGCTGTCAGACAAATGCATCTGACAGCATTCTTCTTATGCTCTAATGTTTGCAATGATACATATGATACCACCCAATAAAAGCACTACAAATGCAATGCCATGTCCTAATACTGCCGGATTAACAGTTTCATGATTAACGCCCCCGTTAAGTCTCTGATTTTTCAGATCTAACAATCCGGTCACTAACGAAGCCATCAACATTACCGTGGTAATAATTCCCAAAACAATACTATGATTTACATAGTGAATAAGAGTTGTCACAATTCCTGCCACAGACAATACCAATGAAACAATACCCACAGCCATTCCTCCTTTGTATATGTACATTTTTTATAGTAACAGTTCAGCATACGAAAGCCATGCAGAATTGTTACTTTTATAATAAGTAAGTATATCACTTC
>JAIECC010000090.1 GCA_029068665.1 Lachnospiraceae bacterium | reverse complement strand
GAAGGAGACAGATGTGATGAGAATAGCAGTAGCAGGTACAGGATATGTTGGTTTGGTAACTGGAGTCTGCCTGGCCAGTAAGGGGCATGAGGTTACCTGTGTAGATATCGATCAGGAAAAGGTAGAAGTCATGCGCCGGGGGATTGCTCCAATCTATGAAGCAGGTCTGGAAGAACTGATGAAAGAGAATATGGAGCGGCTTATCTTTACCACGGATTTTCAAAGTGCTTATGAAAAAGCAGAAGTAATCTTTATCGGGGTAGGTACCCCGGAGAAGAAGGATGGTTCTGCCAATCTTACCTATGTGTATAAGGTTGCAAAGCAGATTGCGGAATCGGTAAAGCAGGACTGTGTCGTGGTGATAAAGTCAACAGTACCAATCGGAACAAACGATAAACTGGAGGCCTATATTAAGCAGCATTTGAAGGAACCGGTTCATGTCTATGTAGCATCCAATCCGGAGTTTCTGGCACAGGGAACGGCAGTCCGGGATACCCTGCATGCTGCAAGAATTATTATTGGTGTTGAAGAAAAAGAAGCAGGAGAAATATTGAAGCAGGTATATAAGGACTTTGATGCACCAGTTCTTGTTACCAATCGGAGAAGTGCCGAAATGGTGAAATATGCTTCTAATGATTTTCTTGCTCTAAAGATATCTTATATTAATGAAATTGCAAATCTATGTGAGATTGTAGGAGCTGATGTAGAGGATGTGGCAAAGGGAATGGGGTATGATCCGCGAATTGGTGATCGCTTTTTGAATTCCGGTATTGGATATGGCGGTTCCTGTTTCCCAAAGGATACAAAGGCATTAAGCTGGCTTGCAAGCTTTAATGACAATGAAATCAAAACCATTAAGGCAGCCATTGAGGTAAACGAAAATCAGAAATTTAAGCTAATCAAGAAGGCGAAAAAGTACTATGATGATTTTGAAGGTATTACAGTGGCGGTACTGGGGCTTACCTTTAAGCCGGGTACAGATGATCTGCGTGAAGCGCCGTCTTTGGTGAATATTCCTCTTTTGCTGGAGGATGGTGCCAAAGTAAAAGCATGGGATCCGGTAGGAGAGGAGAATTTTAAGAAAAGCTTCCCGGAAGAGGTGCAATACTGCAGCAGTATTGAAGAAACCCTTCAGGATGCAGATATCTGTTTTATCTTTACAGAATGGGAAGCGGTTACTCAGCTGGATATCATGTTATATAAGCAGCTTATGCGGCATGCCATTGTATTGGATGGAAGGAATTGTTATAAGCCTTCTGACTTTGAGAATACCGGAATTGTTTATGATTCCATTGGCAGAAAATGTATTCAGTCATAAAAAAGTTGTTTGAAAACTGTATATAATATATAAAAAGAAGTTTTTTGCCCGGCAGAACAGTTGCAGCAGTTCAACCGGGCAGAAAACTTCTTTTATAGTTAGAGTCTGTAAAAAAATCTGATAGGGGTCACACCTTATTTCGCCAATACGCTAATACATCTGTTATGGTTTGGTCTAAGGTGATTTCCGGTTTCCAGCCGGTACAAGCTTGCAGCTTGGAGATATCTGCCTCAATAATCGGAACATCCACCGGACGGAGTTTTTCTTCATCTACTTCCACCTGGATTGTAATTTTAGATTGAAGCAGTATTTTTCTTAATATTTCTTCGATGGTAATGGCATGACCGCTTCCAATATTGTAGGTTTCCCCGGATTTGCCTTTTTGAAGCAGTAGGCCATAGGCTCGAACCACATCCCGCACATCAGAGAAATCTCTTGCGGCACTTAGGTTCCCCACATGAATGACCGGTGGAATCAGTCCGGCTTCAATTTCTGCTACTTGTTTGCAAAAATCGGCAACAACGAATATTGGTGTCTGATTTGGACCAATGTGGTTAAAGGCACGGACGGAAACAATATCCATCTGATAGGCATCTGCATATATTTTTCCCAGCATATTCTGACAGGCTTTTGTAGCAGCATAAATGTTTCCGGGACGCAATACCGTATCTTCGCTGATTGGTGTTTCTGTGGGAAGAATATGTCCATATTCCTCACCGGAGCCAATGAGCAAAACTCTTGGGGTATAGTCCAGTGTACGAATGCTGTCTAATACATGAATGCTTCCCTTTATGTTTACATCAATCGTAAGATCCGGATTTTTCCAGGAAACTCCTACAGAGCTTTGGGCAGCCAGATGCAGAACTGCATCCGGTCGAAGCTCCCTTAACAGCCTCTGAATGGATTCCTTATCCAAAATATCCAAATCATATATGGCAATATCGTCAATCCCAATGGTCTCCTGAGGCATTTTGGTTGCCAGAACTTCCCAGTTCAGATCATTTTTTAAATGATGAATCAAATAGCTGCCAACAAAACCGGCAGCACCAATAATGAGTGCTTTCATATTCTGGGGCTCCTTATTTGAGTTTTTACAGATTTGCTATCTTGATTTCTTTGGCAACGATTTCCATATCGTTTTTCACCATGCGTTCTACCAGTTCGGAGAAGGAGATTTCACGCTTCCATCCCAAAGCAGTCTCTGCCTTTGCAGGATTTCCTAACAGAACATCCACCTCGGCCGGACGGAAAAAGTCTTTGTTTACTTTTACAAGAACCTTTCCGGTTTCTGCATCTTTACCGATTTCATCTACGCCGGTGCCTTCCCAGTTCAGCTTGATTCCCACATGAGCGAAGGCAGTTTCTACAAATTCACGAACGGTACGGGTTTCATTGGTAGCAATCACATAATCATCCGGCTCAGACTGCTGGAGCATTAGCCACATAGCACGAACATAGTCCTTGGAATGTCCCCAGTCACGTTTGGAATCCAGATTACCCAATTCCAAATGGTCTTGTACACCTTGCTTGATCCTGGCAACTGCATAGGTAATCTTACGGGTAACGAATTCCTTTCCCCGGCGTTCACTTTCATGATTGAACAGAATACCGCTGCAGGCATATAGATCATAGCTTTCCCGATAGTTTTTCGTAATCCAGTGACCGTATAGCTTGGCAACACCGTATGGACTTCTCGGATAAAATGGTGTTTTTTCTGTCTGTGGCATTTCCTGCACCAAACCGAACATTTCAGAGGTGGAAGCCTGATAAAAACGGGCACTAGGCTTTACATTGCGGATGGCTTCCAGCATATTGGTTACGCCTAAGGCATCAATATCTGCAGTTGCCAGAGGCTGCTCCCAACTGGTAGCAACGAAGGACTGGGCAGCAAGATTGTAAACCTCATCCGCATCTGATATCTTCATGGCATTCATTAAAGATACCACATCTGTCATATCTGCATAAATAAAATGCAGCTTGTCCTTGATATGGTCAACATTACCATAATCCACAACACTTTTCCGGCGCATAATACCATATACGTTGTATCCTTTTTCTAATAATAATTCAGCCAGATAAGAGCCGTCCTGACCGGTAATACCGGTAATTAATGCATTTTTCATAATAAAA
>JAIECC010000009.1 GCA_029068665.1 Lachnospiraceae bacterium | reverse complement strand
ACATAAAGTAATACTGATAAAAATCGGCAATGCAATTCGAAAGGCAACAATAAAATACTCCTGCATAAATGCCATCAGAATTGTATATACTGCTTCTCCATTATATAAGGCACCACCCACCGGAATCACCTGAAAAGAATCACAAATAGCAGAAATCACAAAATAATGCATATTTGAGCAAAGCATAATCAGTATAATCATATAATTATAAAAGTCAGCGGAAATGGTTGCATTGGAATTCGTAGTGGGATCAAAAGCAGTTACCATGGTCAGACCAATCTCCCGGTCAATGAACATACCGCTGAGATTCACAATTGTAAAACAAAGATTTGCAGCAAATCCTACGGATAAGCCAACTACTAATTCCTTTATCAATAAAAAAGAAAACCCAATCAGTGTCGTATATGCAAGGGGCTGATACTCCAGCACCGATGCCACAACCAAAGCGGTACATAGTCCCAGACCCAAACGAATTCTTCTTGGAACTCCACGTAAGCCATAAAGGGGAGCTACACTGACTACACCGGCAATTCGGACAAAAATAAGCAAATAAAACTCCAAATGATAAATCGAAAAGCTCGTAGAAAGCATACGCTACCTCACATATTGGCATAAACACCAAACAGGCCATATAATCTCTGGATAAACTCAATAATATTATTCAAAATCCAGCCGCCACAGATCATTAACGTCAGAAAAATACCCAGCATTTTAGGAACGAAGGTCAGGGTCTGCTCCTGAATAGAGGTTACAGTCTGAAAAATACTGACCGTCAAACCAATGATCAGCGAAACCAAAAGCATGGGTGCTGCGCATTTCACAATCAGCCACAGGGCCTCTCGCGCTATATCAATTACAATATCACTTGTCATCTGCTATCGCCTCTCTTCTATGGAATCTCACTTCCAACTAAGTATACTCATTCCTTACATGAAAGCCCCTGCCTCAGAGAATAAAAGACTGTACTAATTGCCCTACAATCAGATTCCAGCCGTCTGCCATAATGAACAGCAATACCTTAAAGGGCATGGAAATCGTTGTTGGCGGCAGCATCATCATACCCATAGACATCAGGGTAGAGGCTACGACCATATCAATCACAAGAAATGGAATATAAATCAAAAATCCTATGATAAATGCCTTCCTCAACTCACTAATAATAAATGCCGGAATAATGACTGTAGTGGGAATATCATCCCAGGAATTGACTGTATCAATCTCTGCAATATCCAAAAACAATTGGACATCCTCATTTCTGGCATTGTTAAACATAAAATCCCGCATAGGCTGCATGGCAGCCTCTACGAATTCCTCCTGAGTAAGCTCTCCCTGACTGTAAGGTTCAATAGCTTCTGTATTAACCTTCGAAAAGACGGGAGCCATAATAAAAAAGGTCAAAAATAAGGATAGCCCTATCATTACATTGTTAGGGGGCGTTGTAGTCAGACCCAGTGCCGTCCTTACGAAATGCAATACCACAATAATCCGGGTAAAGGACGTCATCATAACAAGAATTGACGGAGCTAATGAAATCACTGTTAAAACTAACAGCATTTGTAATGTACCTGACAATGTTCCTTCATCGCCATCCGTATTCATGGTAAGACTCAGATTCAATGGATCCGTGATGCTCACGTCCTCTGAAGTCCCCTCTGATTCCTCACCCGGATTCGTTATCTCAGTCGCCATGGACTGGGTATTACAACAAAGCAGTAAAGCAAATACAACTGCAAACACTGCCAGACACTGTTTTATAGTAATGCGAAAAGTATTACGTTTCATCTGTATCATTCTCATCCCTTTTTTTCTGAAGCTGAGAAAGAATATCCTTAAAGCTTCCTTTCGTTTTATCATCCAAAGCCTCTAAGTTCAACTCATCTTCATCAAGCTGTGTCAGAAAAGCTATGGTATCTTTTCCGACTCCAATCGCAATATATCGACTGCCCACCTTTACAATCTGCACATACTTGTTGTTACCAAGCCGGGCAGTTTCTATAATCCGAATATTGCTGCGGCTTTGGATATTGCTCTGAAATCTTCCTGCTAACCTGGCTGTCAAATACGCCAAAGCCAATACAAAAAGAAACATTATCAAAACAAC
The DNA here is from genome assembly GCA_029068665.1 of Lachnospiraceae bacterium. Taxonomy (GTDB): domain Bacteria; phylum Bacillota; class Clostridia; order Lachnospirales; family Lachnospiraceae; genus CAG-632. The sequence goes on along the minus strand of JAIECC010000009.1, from coordinate 389 downwards.
AACCAATTGTATAAAGCCCTCAAGGGCATTGCCACCACCGGTTAGAAAAATCATATTATTCTACAGCCTTCTTAACTGCTTCTAACACACGATCCGGCTGGAATGGCTTTACAATAAAATCTCTGGCACCAGACTGAATGGATTCAATAACCATTGCCTGCTGTCCCATAGCAGAACACATAACAACATTTGCATTTGGATCCATCTGCTTTATCTTCTTTAATGCCTGAATTCCATCCATCTCCGGCATGGTGATATCCATCAGTACCAAATCCGGTTTTGTTTCCTGATACTTTTCAACGGCCTTTGCTCCGTTTTCAGCTTCACCGGCAACATTGTACCCGTTCTTTGTAAGGATATCCTTGATCATCATTCGCATAAACGCTGCA
>JAIECC010000089.1 GCA_029068665.1 Lachnospiraceae bacterium | reverse complement strand
GGATACAACTTTGGATTTTTATTTGGGGATTTGGCGTTTTGTTTTTCTTTTTTTTACTGGGACTCTGTCGTACAGTCAATGACCATCAGGTTTTTGTTTTTTTTCGTCAATGTGAAGATTACATGGCAGATTTTTTTAATGTTATTTCTTATTCCCAGGGATTAAGTACTTATACAATTGAATCAGCGGAGCGGGGATATCTTCCGCTTTCGTATTTAATCTTTTTTGTGTTTGGCAGGCTGATGCGGTTTGACGGCTATGATGGTACCTTTGCATCGTTGAATCCACTGGAGATAACGGTTGCCGGCTGTATCATGGCACTTATGATGGCGGTGCTTGGAATACAGCTTTATGATATGTTAGATAAACATAAACTGTATAAGTTCCTGTTGACCGGCATTTTAATGGTTTCCGGTGTTATGCTGTTCTCTTATGAACGTGGTAATATTATTTTGTTAACCGTAAGTGGGATGCTGTTTTTTCTTGCCACTTTTGAATCAGAACATAAGGGTTTACGGGAATTGGGGTATATGAGTCTGGCTGTGGCCGCAGCCTTAAAGGGATATCCGGCGATATTAGGGCTGCTGCTGGTCTATAAGCGACAATGGAAGGAAGCTGTCCGCCTGCTTCTGTATGGTATCATTGTATCCTTTGGTCCGTTTTTTCTTATGGAGGGTGGACTGCAGGGAATCCGCATATGGAAGAGCAATGTTGCACTGAATACTGCAGAATATGAATTTCTCCAGCAGCCAAAGCTTGGTTATCATTATTTTATTGCCTATGGGGAAGGTCTTATTTTAGAACAGCAGGAGCATATTCGGGATATTTGGAAGCCGATTATGTATGGATTGTCTGTTATTGGTATAATAACCGGGTATTTTCAGAAAAAAAAGTGGATGACAGTTGCAATGCTGACCTGTATTATGCTAATCTTACCTAGTAACTGTGGATATTATTGTCTGCTTTATCTATTTCCAGTAATAATATTATATTTTAATGAAAAGGATAAAAACTGGACGGATTTGCTTTATCTGCCATTATTTCTTATTATACTGTGTCCATTCCAGGTTATTCAAAAGGGAACAGACCGAAATCTGACACTATATTGGACGAATGTGGCAGTATTTGCATTATTTGTCTGTCTGCTTTTCCAGAATATATGGGATGGCATTCAGATGATTTGTGCCAGAAAGAAAGGGTTATCAAACGATGGGGATTAGTGTTATGCTGTTGGCATACAAAGAGGAAGAGAATTTAAGAGTACTATTTCCAAAGCTGAAGCAGGAATTGGATGTAATTGGAGAGGAATATGAAATTATTGTAATTGATACCAAGGAACCCTTGGATCATACCAGGGAACTTTGTGAGGAAGTAGGTGCCCGGTATTTTAATCAGGAGGAGCCGGGATTTGGAGGGGCCTATCGAAAGGGAATACAGGTGGCTGCTATGGATAAGCTGCTGGCACTGGATAGCGACGGTTCTCATGATCCTATGTACATTGCAAGTATTTATCAAAAATTCATGGAGGGCTATGATGTGGTAATTGGTTCCCGTTATGTGAAGGGAGGCGTTACATCAGATGCGAAAAGCTCACAGGTCATGTCCTGGATGTTGAATACAGCCTATCGAATCTGTCTGGGAATAAAAGCAAAGGATATTTCTACGAATTTTCGTATTTACCATACAGAGCAGTTGAAACAGATTACCTTAAACTGTACGAATTATGATGTATTGGAAGAAATCCTTTTGAAATTAAAGCTGTTAGTGGGAAAGAAGGAATTTCGGATAGCAGAAAGTCCCATTTCTTTTAATAAGCGTTTATATGGGGAATCCAAGCGACAGCTGATACCCTTTATTCTCAGTTATATTAAAACGCTGGTCCGTCTTTTTGCAATGCGGCTGCATGGATAGAAAAGGAAATAATATAGAAAAAAATATGGATTTACATGATAGAATAATATTGATAAAATATTTTTAGATGCAACAGATAAAAATGAAGGAGACTGATGT
>JAIECC010000088.1 GCA_029068665.1 Lachnospiraceae bacterium | reverse complement strand
ATGAAAAGGAAATGCCGATTAACTGGTGTCCGTCCTGTAAGACCGGTCTGGCAAATGAAGAGGTGGTAGACGGTAAATGTGAACGCTGTCATTCTGAGGTGACCAAGAAGAATCTGCGTCAGTGGATGCTGAAGATTACCGCTTATGCCGACCGTTTGCTGGAGGATCTGAATACTCTGGACTGGCCGGAAAAGGTGAAGAAGATGCAGTCCGACTGGATTGGTCGTTCCTATGGTGCCGAGGTGGATTTCAAGGTAGAGGGTAAGGAGGAAGCAATTACCGTCTATACTACAAGACCGGATACCTTATATGGTGCTACCTTTATGGTACTGGCACCGGAGCATGCTCTGGCAGCTTCTCTGGCAACAGAAGAAACTAGGGAGGCAGTAGAAAAATACATTTATGATGCGTCTATGAAGTCCAATGTAGACCGGATGCAGGACAAGGAGAAGACCGGTGTATTTACCGGAAGCTATGCCATTAATCCGTTGAACGGAGCAAAGGTGCCGATCTGGTTATCCGATTATGTACTGGCAGACTACGGTACGGGAGCCATTATGTGCGTGCCGGCTCATGATGAGCGTGACTTTGCATTTGCCACCAAATTCAACCTTCCGATCATACAGGTAATTGCCAAGGATGGTAAGGAAATTGAGAATATGACAGAGGCTTATACCGATGCGTCAGGCATGATGATTAATTCCGGCGACTGGAACGGTATGGAATCTGCGGTGCTGAAGAAGGAAGCACCGGCAATGATAGAAAAAATGGGCTTTGGAAAGAAGACTACGAATTACAAGCTTCGTGACTGGGTATTTTCCCGCCAGCGGTACTGGGGGGAGCCGATTCCGATTGTACACTGTCCGGATTGTGGTGCTGTACCGGTACCGGAGGATCAGCTGCCATTATTATTGCCGGATGTAGAAAGCTATCAGCCTACGGGAACCGGAGAATCACCCCTTGCAGATATTACGGACTGGGTAAATACCACATGTCCGTGCTGTGGCAAGCCGGCGAAGCGGGAAACCAATACCATGCCTCAGTGGGCAGGTTCGTCCTGGTATTTTCTGCGCTATGTAGATCCAAAGAATGATAAGGAATTAGTCAGTCGGGAAAAGGCAGACCGGTATTTACCAGTGGATATGTATATCGGTGGTGTGGAACATGCGGTATTGCATTTGCTATATGCCCGGTTCTATACCAAGTTCTTAAATGATATCGGTGTGGTTGATTTCAGTGAGCCGTTCCAGAAACTCTTTAATCAGGGTATGGTGTGCGGCAGAGACCGGGAAACCGGAGCAGCGACCAAGATGAGTAAGTCTCTTGGAAATATTGTATCACCGGATGATATGGTACGGGATTATGGCTGTGATTCCCTTCGTCTGTATGAGTTGTTCATTGGACCTCCGGAGCTGGATTCTATCTGGGATGACAGCGGAATTGACGGCGTTTACCGGTTTATCAACCGATTCTACAACATGGTGATGACCAATAAAGATAAGGATGTTCCGGAAACCAAGGAATTAATAAAACTGCGTCACCGGATGATTAAAGATGTCACTACCCGGTTTGAACAGTTCAGTCTGAATACGGTGGTCAGTGCCTTTATGGAATACAATAATAAGTTCGTGGAATTGACAAAGACCACCGGCGTAGATAAGGAAACCTTAAAAGCAGCCGTTCTTTTGATTGCACCATTTGCACCACATATCGGTGAGGAATTGTGGGAAGCATTGGGCGGCGGATATTCGGTCTTCCATCAGACCTGGCCGACCTATGATGAAGAAGCCATTCAGGATGATGAGATTGAAATTCCGGTTCAGATCAATGGAAAAACAAGAGCTACCATTATGATTGGTGTAGAGGAAGCAAAAGAAGCTGTAATGGCCAAGGCAAAAGAGGCTGTTGCCGATAAGCTGACCGGCACCATCGTAAAAGAAATTTATGTACCGGGTAAAATCGTAAACCTCGTACAGAAATAAATGAAAGAGCCATGAATACCTGATCCCTTTGGGAAGGTGCTCATGGCTTTTAAATTATGGGGGATTTGCGTTGTTTGTTACAGCGTCTTCCGGGAGATATATAGTTGCAAGAAGACACACTTGCGTTCCTGCCAGCACGTAGCGGTACATAAGGGGTGAAAATACCACCCCTAAGTACCGACGTGCTTCTAAGGTCTTCTTGCAACTATATATCCCCGGAAGACGCTGTCAAGACGGGTGCAGATCCATAATTTAACATAGCCTTCAGGTTTTGACCGTTTCAGTATAAAATTGGAATGCCATACCACAAAGCGATAAGATGATTGCCTAAATGAAAATTCGTTATCGATAAATAGTCATTTTTCTTCTCGCACCTTCACTTGAAGGCATGTATCAATATGCCATATTAAAAATTAGTGTTAAATTATGAAACTGCACCTGCCTTGGCAGCGGCTGGCGATGATGAACAGGTTTCACGAAGACCTTAGAAGCACGTCGGTACTTAGGTGCGGTATTGTCGCACCTTATGTACCGCTATGTGCTGGCAGGAGCGAAAGCGTGTCTTTGTGAAACCTGTTCATCATCCTCAGTCGCGGTAGCCAGTAAGAGGAAAATAAAACAATATTTAAAGGCCGAGCGCTTCTCCAGTGGAATGGACAAAATCGGAGGATACCAAGAGGATAAGGGCAACGGCGATCAGAAATCCTAAGGTCTGGGGAATGGATGTAACCCACTCATTGACCCATCCATGCAGCCATTTTACCAAAAGGATGGAAAAAATCCCCCATACAAAAGAGCAGGGCAGGCAGATATGTCCGTCGAGGTTGAAGGGAACCCCGCTATAATCCCAGTAGCGCATATGGAACAATTGTTCCAGCAGAACACCGCCAAAGTATTCCAGCAAAGAAGCTCCCAGCATACCCAGGAGGAAAATCAGCCAGATATTTCCTCGGGCAGGAGTGGTGAACCACAGGATAATCAAGGCACCAAATCCATAAATTGGCAGGAAAGGACCTTGGAGAAAACCACGGTTTTCCCAGTGACCGGTCCGGACAAATACATAGCAGGTCTCCCAGATCCATCCCACAAAGCAATAGAAAAAGAAGCAAAGGCTCCATTTGACGAAAGGGTTTGAAACCATAAGTTCTTGTACCTCCATATAAAGATGAATAGGATTATTATGTCTGAATCCAAGGACAATCATTCTAAAACTATTTTTTAATCAAAAATGAAGATAAAATGAAAATATGTGGAAAATGAGGATAAGGCTATTTACAGTTTGCCCTGATATGGTATATTATTAAAAAAGTGTTACAGAAATATAAAAAGCAGATGGAGGAGGCACAATCAGATGAAGAAAACGTGGAAACGATTACTTGCAATTGGTACGGCATTGGCTATGTTGAGTTCACTGCCAGGCGTACCGGTATTTGCTGAAGAGGCGGTAGAAAATTCTACTGAGATGGCAACTGAAATAGTGTCAGAAGACACAACAGAAGCTGTAGAGGAAGAAAAGGAGCCGGCTGCAGACAGTAGTATGGAAGAAGCGAATTCTGTTTCAGAGGAAGCGTCTGAGTCAGCAGTTTTGAATTATGTATATATTGAGAATACGGAGCTATCTCAGGGCGTGGAGCAGACCATCGCCGTAAATATAGAAGGAATCGAAGCATTTGCAGACCAGATACAGGATATCCGTCTGGGCTATCAGGTAAATGGAAGGGAAGAAACCATAGCTTATTCTGAGATTGATGATAATCTGATTATCTTCTGTCAAAGCTTTTGGGAAACCGGAACCTATCAATTAGATTATATGGAAATACAGAAAGCAGAGAAAACCCAGCGGATTGTATTTGCGGACTGGGAGGTTCAGGCTTCCTTTTTGGTAGATGAGGCAGAAGAAGGCTGGGATGAACCGATGCTGCTGGATGATATGCCTCTTTCTGCTACCGGTGGTGATATGGCAGAGCTTATGACAGAGGTATTTCCGCAGAATGCAGGCGACGGCAGAGTGGTAGTGGTTCTGGACCCGGGACATGATGCAATACATTGCGGAGCAGCAGGAAATGGCCTGCGGGAAGAGGAACTGAATTTAAGAATTGCCCAGTATTGTAAGGAAGAATTAGAGCAGTACCGGAATGTAACAGTATATATGACAAGAAATGACGGCAGTTGTCCGGTCTCTGGAGACAAGAATGGTTACTGTATGAAAACAAGATGTAACTATGCGGCCAGTGTAGGAGCGGACTTATTGGTGAGTATTCACATTGATGCCGGTTCTCTTACCAGAAGCGGTGCCATGGTAATTGTTGCGAAAAACGGAATTTATCGGGATGATTTAAGCACCAAGACTCATGCAGTGGGACAAAAGATATTAGATGAACTGACCAAGCTTGGACTGGCTTCCAGAGGTTTATATGTCCGGATGTCGGATTCTCCGGATGAGGAATACCATTATCCTAATGGTGCAGTCGCTGACTGGTATGCCATTACCAGAGACAGTATTAAGGTGGGAGTTCCGGGAATTATTGTAGAGCATTGCTTTATTTCCAATCCGTCAGATGCAGCGAACTTCCTGAGCAGTGAAGAAAAGCTGAAGAATCTGGGTGTTGCAGATGCAACGGGAATTGCCCGGTATTTTAACTTAAGTAAGCGGTCTGCCGTTACGGATGCTATGCGGGAGGATTCTACAGAGTTATATACGGATACCACAGAGAATATACCGGGATTTGTAGCTTCTCTGTATCAAAGTGTATTGAATCGTACACCGAACCGTTCCGAGGTATTCTGGTGGGTAACCAAGGTGGATGGAGAAGAATTGACCGGAGTGGAATTAACAAGGTATTTTGTAGACAGTCAGGAATTTCAAAACAGAGGTTATACGGATGAAGAGTATGTAGAAAAAATGTATGAGATATTTTTAGGACGTCCGTCAGAGGCTTCCGGAAAAGCATACTGGGTATCTCTTTTGAAAACCGGAACTTCCAGATTAAGACTGGCAGAGATGATTGGTAACTGTCCGGAGTTCGAAATGGTCTGTGCAAGATATGGTATGGCACAGGGAAGCCATTCCATGGAATATGCAAAGCTGTATCCAAAGATGGTAGAATTTACTACAAGGTATTATAATGGCTTAATGAACCGGGAACCGGATAAAGAAGGGCTGGAATACTGGACCAGATCCATGATTTTGGGAGAAAGAACAGCTTCCGACCTGACCAGAGGCTTTATCAACAGTCCGGAATTCCGGAATCAGAATTTGAGCAAAGAGGATTTTGTAGAAGGCTTATATCAGATTTATATGGGCCGACCTTCTGACCCGGCTGGAAAAGCCTATTGGACAGGACGATTAGGCAGTATGAGTCAGCAGGAAAAGGAGACGGTTATCCGCGGATTCATTCGGTCAGAGGAATATCGGAATTATTGTGATTCCTATGGAATTTTGGTGGGGGATTTTTAATGGTGGTAAATATAAGTGCGATAGGTTATAATTAATTAGCAGGCATAAGAAATGTGGGAATGAGGTGAGTGTATCTCCTTTGGGTGGATTGGCTGATAGTTTCGGAAGAATTCTATTTTGCCAAAACCTAAAGGAGATATTTTGTCATTAGAAAATGCCTACTTATCCAGCTTTTAGTGTTTTGCATGCACCTATAATAATTCAAAACTATGAGGATAATTGTATGGAAAAGAAATTGTTTGTAGGAATTATTGGTTTTATACTGTTTTTGACTGGTATCCTAAGCCTTTTTCATTTAGGCAACCCGACAAAGCTGAATGGAAGCTATACAGAGTATGAAGAACCGGATTTTCAAATGGCGGAGTGGATGGCCGGTAATTATCAGAGGGATATGGAAAATTTCATTTCCAGTAATTATGCAGGACACAATTTTAATGTCAGATTATATAATCAATTTCAATATTCTGTATTTGGAATGTCAGATTCTGTTGTTGTGGGACAGAACGGATATCTGTATGAATCTCCTTATATAATCGAAGCGTTAGGAACGGAGGAGCAATATAGGCTTTCCGATGAAGAGATTCAGAATATTGCAGTAAAAATATATAATATTCAATCAGAAGCTCTTCGTCAGAATAAAGCGTTTATTTTTGTATTCACACCCAGTAAGGCAGACTTTGCGTCCGATAATATTCCTGTTTGCTATTATGAAGCGTACTC
>JAIECC010000087.1 GCA_029068665.1 Lachnospiraceae bacterium | reverse complement strand
CTTCATATCCTTGAAACCAGACAAATTCGCCATCTACCTTGCAGTAATAATGATAGTTTCCTTTTGCATAAATCTCCGGTCCACTAAACGGCAATTGTTCCGGCACAGCCATAAGCACCTCTTTCAAAAAATCACCATTAAAATTCTCACCAATTACGCGTCCTGCATAATTCATACTCCAAACAGGGGTATTATGAAGCCATACCGCTTCTTCGCCGGCAAAACACTCTCCGCCTAAGTACGAATCATAATAGGTATAACCATTATTGTCCGTGTAACAAAAATCATGTGAGTTAGTACGGGAAGAAGCTGTTTTATTATCAGCTGCAGCATAAGTATTTTTTTTAGCTGAAAGAAGAAAGGTTACTATTTTATTTATGTCAGGATTTGTATCAGAATGCAAAGAAATATTGCAGTCATCATCTTCTTTTACAATACGGTCAATGGTTACACCATATAGATCGCTTAATAAAATCAGTCCATTGATCTCAGGCATGGCTTGTCCATTTTCCCACTTACTGATTGTTTGACGGGCAATTCCCAGTTTATCGGCAAGCTGCTCTTGGGAGTAGCTTTGTCAAACCACCATCTGAAAAAGACAAAAATGTCATCCTGTTGTTGCAAAACTTGTTCTTTCTCTTGTTTTATCAGTTATCAGGTGTAATAATAACAAGGGAGAAGATATATGGAGGAACTATATGGAAAAAGGCAGTAAAGCAGCCATTGTATGCTGCTCTAACGGGCAGATGCCTGCCAATAAAGATAATATTGATAAACTGGAACGTATTTTACTGGAGCTGGGACTGGTTCCGGTATTCAGCAGACATATCTATGAGGCTTATTCTGTATTCAGCGGTTCCGGAAAGGAGCGGGCGGAAAGTCTGATGGAGGCTTACCGGGATGATGACATCAAGGTAATCTTTGATATTTCCGGGGGTGATATCGCCAATGAAGTCCTCCCGTATCTGGATTATGAACGGATTGTACAGACCCATAAGCTGTTCTGGGGGTATAGCGACCTGACAACGGTTATTAATGCCATTTATACAAAGACCGGAAAGCCATCTGTATTGTATCAGATTAAGAATCTGACTTATGAGGATGGGGAACGGCAGATGCGGAATTTTTCGAATACCGTGTTCCGGAATGGAAATGATTTATTTTCCTTTGGGTATCATTTTGTGCAGCAGGAGCAGATGCAGGGAATCATAGTGGGCGGCAATATCAGGTGTCTGCTGAAGCTTGCCGGTACGGAATACTGGCCGGACATGAATGGGAAACTGTTATTGCTGGAAAGCCGGGGAGGGGAGGTGCCGCAAATGGTAGCCTATCTGAATCAGCTAAAGCAAATGGGGGTATTTGAGCAAATAAGCGGTATCTTATTAGGAACATTTACAAGAATGAAGGAAAGAAAGAGCTCGCCGGATATTATCGAGCTGGTAAAGCAGTACGCCGGAGAAAGGCTGCCCATTGCCGTTACGGATGAAATCGGTCATGGAGTAGATTCTAAGGGGATTGTAATCGGGAAAGAGATTAGGATTATTTAATAAATAATTTTTTTCCAATCCATTGAGCTATCATAATAACATTCATAAATAGCTGGTATTGAGTATAATTGAACAAGGTTTCATGAGCAATGATTGACCAATTACTTACGTATAAAGTTTGTATTAAAAGAAAGACAGCAAGGATGCTCAAAAAAATAAAATAAATAATTCCTATTATCTTTCTGATTTTAGAGGTTTGAGATTTTATGAAAT
>JAIECC010000086.1 GCA_029068665.1 Lachnospiraceae bacterium | reverse complement strand
CCTGCCCGCTGGTGTATGGGCAACACAAAGCATCTGATACAAAGAAGCTTCACCAAACACATCCAAATCAGCAGAAACAAAATCCTGCTCCTGCTGAAATTCAATACCCGTATCCGGAAATGTCTGCCAGGTTCCCTGCATCCGTGACTGATACCGTTCATAAACCTGTATCAGATGTCTTAAGGAATTCTGCCTATTTCCTATCTCCATATGTCGAAGGAGAAGCACAATAAATCCAATCACGGCAGCCCCTGCCAGAAGCCACCCCCACCATTGCTGTGCTGCCAGTGCAATTAAAAAGCCTACGACTGCAATGCAGAATACAACCAAACGAATCCCACTGATTGTTCCATAGATTTGATCAAACTTTATCTCTGCCTTTCGGAATGCATCCAATTGTTCTTCCAATGCCTTTGGATTCACGGGAGTCCATTTTATTTCTGATTTCTTATCTTCTTCCTTCCTCATATCTCCAATCCTCTGCTATTCTTTAACGGGATACAATAATCGCCTGGCTGCCTAACTGTTGATATCGCTTCTCTACTAGTTCCTTTTCATAACCGACTACTTCGCCCTCATGGTCCGGATCATTAAAATAATAGTAATCATCATCCGCTCCAACCAGAACCAGACAATGCTCTCCGGCCAGCCATTGAAACTCGGTTCCGTTCTCCAACTGCCACCGATTCCCCTGCTCCGGCTCCGACATATGAATGGTTGCCCATATAATAACGGGTATTCCTTCTGCCAGATATTCTTTTTCTATTGTTTCCAAAGAAGTCCCGCTTATATTTACTGCATACCGTTCTCCGGAAAACACTTCATTCATTGCCGCAATCAATGGTTCTGCATAGCAGCCAAAGCCATTGCTCTTTTGTGGATCACCAATAAAACACAACCGCGGGTCTGCCCCTGTTCCATTCCGGTCCACCGGTTCCGGTGCTTTTTCAATCACTTCATACAAATCCTGGGGAGATATCTCCTGATTATAGTAATTCAGCACCATTGTGCCACTGACCAGCTCACATCCGGTCAGATAACCACATTCCTTTTGATTTATAAGCGGAACCGGTATAATCGGCATTCCCTCCTCTGCCTTCTTTGTTAATACCGGCATGGACCGGGACATATTTGTTATTTCGTAATATGCTTCCAGCACCTCCGGTTCTGGAAAAAAGCGACTCCAGTCAATCTGACTGATTTGTTCCCAATTCAGTGCATAAATGACAATCATAATAAAACAGCCGATTGAGAGAAACAGACTGATTAACAATGGTTTTATTCTGTTTGATTTTTTATTCTCTTCCATTTCAATTCTCATGATTTTTCATATATTCCTGCAATCCGGTTTCCCAACATGCCTTACTCACTAGTATAGCATGTACTCCTCGCTTTTTGCAACGAAGTGTCGATTTACAGAAAACAGGAAATCCTTTCCAGATTCTAATTGATTTTTTCCCCATTTCGTATTAAAATATTCAATATGTGAAACAATACATAAAAAAGCCAAAGGAGAGATGAGCATTGAGTAAAAAGGGTGGAACAATTGTAAAGGTAG
>JAIECC010000085.1 GCA_029068665.1 Lachnospiraceae bacterium | reverse complement strand
AATTATGCCTTAGGAGGATAATCAATGAAGAAAACAGCATTAATCATGGCTGGAGGCCGTGGCGAACGATTCTGGCCCAAAAGCCGTAAGAATCTGCCAAAACAGTTCTTGTCTTTAACCGGCGATGGAAAGACCATGATTCAATTAACCGTAGAACGTATTCTGCCTCTGGTGGATATGGAAGACATCTATATTGCTACTAACCGGGATTATAAAGCATTGGTTCAGGAGCAGCTTCCGAATATTCCGGACGAAAATATTCTGTGTGAACCCATTGGCCGTAACACGGCACCATGTATCGGTCTTGGGGCTATTCATATTTCAAAAAAATATGAAGATGCTATCATGATGGTGCTTCCTTCGGATCATCTGATCAAATACAATCAAATGTTTGTCAATACATTAAAGCAAGGCTGTGAACTGGCAGAAAAGGGAGCAAATCTGGTTACCATCGGAATTACACCGGATTACCCGGAAACCGGTTACGGTTATATTAAGTTTCTTCCGGAACAGATGGATGGACATGCCTATGCCGTTGACCGTTTCGTGGAAAAGCCAAGTCTGGAGGTTGCCAAGGAATATCTGGCAACGGAGCAATACCTTTGGAACAGCGGAATGTTCGTGTGGAAGGTCTCTACCATCCTGGATAATTTAAAGCAGTTTATGCCTGACATATACAACGGCCTGCAGGTTATCCGTTCCTCGATTGGAACCGATGACGAGGAAACCGTTTTGGAAACCGAATTTACTGCTTTTCCTTCTGAATCCATTGATTATGGAATTATGGAAAAGGCAACGAATATCTATATCCTTCCCGGAACCTTCGGCTGGGATGATGTAGGCTCCTGGCTGGCAGTGGGCCGTATTCGCAAATCCAATGAGCAGGGCAATGTGGTGAACGGAAATATTATTACAGTTAATACCAAGAACTGTATCATTGAAGGAACCGGCAAACTAATTGCTACCGTTGGACTGGAAGATTTAATTATTGTGGATACCGAAGACGCCACTTTAATCTGTGAAAAGAACAGTGCCGGAGATATCAAAAAAGTATTAGAGAATTTGAAGATTTGTAATCGGGACGAATACATTTAAACAATTATCTAAATAC
>JAIECC010000084.1 GCA_029068665.1 Lachnospiraceae bacterium | reverse complement strand
ATAGTATAGCATATAAAACCAGCCGAAAAAAGGAATTTATGTATTTTTCAGATTTTCTTCCAAATTATAATCCGGAAAATACAGTTCCAATACTATCCTGAATCAAAAGCTCTGCCTGCTGGTCTCTTGGCGTAGGGGCTTTATTAATAACCACCAGGTGCTTCCCCCGGAAATAATCAATCATTCCTGCAGCCGGATATACCACCAGCGAAGTACCGCCAATAATCAATACTTCTGCATGGGCAATATAATACATGGCCTTCTGCATGGTTTCCGGGTCCAGTCCCTCTTCATATAGTACTACATCCGGCTTGATGATTCCGCCGCATTCACAACGAGGAACTCCTTCCGATTTTATTATATAATCTAAGTCATGAAATTTATGACAGCGTTGGCAGTAGTTTCGATGAATGGAACCATGCAGTTCCAATACCTCTTTACTGCCTGCCATCTGATGCAAACCATCAATATTCTGGGTAATTACTGCCTTTACATGCCCTTCCTGCTCCAGCTCTGCCAATCGGATATGAGCGGCATTGGGCTTTGCATCCCTGAAAATCATCTTATCCTTATAGAATTCATAAAACTCTTCCGGATACTGCTGATAATAGCTATGACTGATAATCCGCTCCGGCGGATATTTGTATTTCTGATTATACAGGCCATCCACACTTCGAAAATCCGGGATACCGCTTTCCGTTGACACACCAGCCCCTCCAAAAAATACCACGTTGTCACTTTCCATGATCATTTCTTTTAAAGCTTCAATCTTATTCATATTGATGGACTCCTTTCTCTTCCAACTGCATTGCTGCATCCTATATCTATGATGTTACTATTCACAGCCACTTCACCACACATGCGCACTCGTTGCACCTTACGGTGCTCCAGTCCCGCTCCTTTCGGAGCTAAGACTGCTTATGTGGGTGAAGTGACTGATTCCAGTCGGATGAAAATGGACAAGCGGCTTCTTGCAAGCAAGCTTGCGAGCCAACTTGCCCATTTTTATCCGGCTGTGAATAGTAACCCTATGATAGCATAAAATCAAATGCATTGCACTCTATAGAAATCACAATATGCCAGTTCTGTCCTTCCGGCAGCATCAACAGAGGCTGACAGAAAAAAGCAAGAATTCTTCGGTTGTGCCTTACCATTATTTGGGCTATAATCTACCCAAGGACGGTGAATAACATGAAGCTATTAATTGATGCTCGTTCCCTTGGCAGTCATCCAAGCGGAGTCGGTATATATCTATATGATTTTCTAAAAGAAATGATAAAGCAGGATTCCTTTGAAATCACTCTGCTGAGTGACGTGGCCCTCAGTAATGAAATGCAATGGCTGGCACAGCAGAATATTCCCATTATTACATACGGAAAGCACATTGCCCAAAGTGCCGGTGTATTCCAGTATTTTAAGTTTATTCAGGATTCTCTGGATTACTACCAGCCGGATCTGTTTTGGGAGCCAAATAATCTGATTCCCGTACCTTTGCGTCGTTTTACCGGAAAAATCATGGTGACCATTCACGATATTTTTCCCATCAGCCAGCCGGAGCATCATGGATTTCTATATCCGAAATACTTCCGGTATGGTATGAAACAGACCTTAAAGCAGGCGGATCTGATTACCTATAATTCTGTAGAAACCAAGTGTGAAACTGAAAACCGGTTTCCACAGGCAAAGAATATTTCCCATATGGTCAGCTATATTATTGTAAATAAGCCGGATTTATCCGATGCACCGGTTACACCGGATGTTTTGTTCCCCAATGTCAAGGTGGATGGGGAGGATTTCTTTTTATACATTGGAAACCTGGAAAAACGAAAGGGAACGGATTTGCTGCTAAAAGCCTATGAAAAGTATCGTGCTCTGGGGGGTGAAAAAAAGCTCTATCTGGGCGGCCGGATTCGGGAGTCTGAAATCCAGCAACTGTTTGACCGCATCCAGGAAGAGGTACCCGGCATCGCATCTCTGGGATATGTAGGCAATGAAGAAAAAAATGCACTGTTCCGCTACTGTTCCGGCTTTCTGTTTCCTTCCCGGGCAGAAGGCTTTGGTATTCCGGTGGTGGAAGCCATGCATTTTAACAAGCCGATCTTAGCCAGCAACCTTAGCATCTTTCATGAAATCGTAGGCGATGCCATTACTTACTTTGACTGTTCCGGAACAGAAGAAGAACAGATTCAGAATCTGGCAGAAGCCATGCTGCAATTAAAATCTGCTGATTTTGAAGCATATTCCACTGTGACTAGACGTTATCTGCCCTTCCAGCTTGGAGAAGATTTCTGTGATTATATAAAAAAAGAATCGGTTAGGCGGCGAAATGAAGGGGTGTGAACGGTTTGCGG
>JAIECC010000083.1 GCA_029068665.1 Lachnospiraceae bacterium | reverse complement strand
ATTATCAGTTGCTGTAACCTTTGATATTGGTGTCTGCGCATTGCCATCTAATTTATACTCCAATCGATCCAGACCGCTTCCCTGTTCCGTAGCTGATATCCGAATGTTAGCTGTATCTACTGCATTAATCCATTCCAAATCATTATTTTCTATACCCTTTACATATATATCTGCCTTTACATCTGATGGTGCCGTGGAATCAAAATGAATCAGCCCGGAACTTACAGAAGACGATCCAGCTCCATCTGCCGTCCTGGCATAACGAAGATATAGCTTTCCATTTCCGGAAAAGCCATAGGAAACCGTCACCTCACAAGGCTTTCCATCATTTGTAAAACCACTTACATCCGTCCATGTCACCGGCTCCTGCCCCTCTAATGCAAAAGCATATTGTAATTTGCAGCCTGACGGCATATCACCTGCAGGAATTGTAACGGTAATAGCTGCAGAACCCTTATACCAATCTTCTATTTTCCCGAATGTTGCCTTCGGAATGGTTGGCGGTGCCAATACAGATGCTGCCTGAATTGCACCCAATGGATTCAACGCATTGCTGCTTATTGTATAACTACCGGTTCCTTTTACCAATTGGTTTAAATAACTTGTGCCTCCTACAGTAGAGGTATTCAGTTCATAACCGGCAGCCGGTGTTACTGTAAGAGTAAAGGCTTCATCAGGTTTCAACGGTTCATAACACAGAGTACCGGCAGAATCCCCCCACCCTCCGGAAATAGATACAGTCGTATTCCCATCTGTAGTGATTGAAAAATATGCATCGGAACTTTCCAGTGAAATTCCATCTGTCAAAAGTCCTGCAACTGTCGTATTATAGGTAAAGCTTCTTTTTCCTTCTGCTACTCCATTATAAGTAATTCCAGTCAGAGACATATCCGCTTTTTTATTCATCGGAAGAGAAAAATTCACCCGAACCGTTGTGTCCTCCGGTGTATCCTCATCAATCGTCACCTGATTTGTATCCGAATCATAGGTAATTCCCGTTCCATTGATACTAATATCTTCAGCGTCAGCAATAGAAACAGGGATAGAAGTACCTGTGGAATCCATTTCGCTATTATCGGCGGTGTCCATATCCGTTCCAAAAGTTTCCGGAACACTTCCATTCATTGGCAATAGCACCATTATCAATGCCATGCTAAAGGCAACGATTCTTTTTATCCGCTGCTTCTTATTCCCTTTCATTAAATTTCCCTCCCTTATCCTTTAATATATCTTCGTAAGCTCCACCCCGAATGAGAAAACACCCCTGCGACCCGGGTGTACCTCAATGCAATTCATGGGGTATCACAGCTTCTGTATGTGTAATTATAAAATCCAGGACCTTTTCTACCTGACCCGGCTGAGTTATACACTCATCCGGTATATTGATTACGCCGTCCACACTGTTTTCTGCCAATATGGTTGTGGCAGAAGCCTTATTTAATACGGTTGTTTCCTCTTCTACAGATGTGCCGCTTAACACTACTGTTTCCGGTTCTGCCGATTCCTGCTCTAAGACTGTCGTCTCTTCAGAAGCATCATGAACATGCAATACTGCAGTGGTCATTTTTTCTTCTTTGGTTACAGCAGATTCCCGGCTTGTGTCTCTTTCTTCCAAAGGAGAATCCGTGTGATTCATTTCACTACCGGTGCTGCTATCCAGTCTCCCGCTGTTCATCTTGCGAACCTTTATTTTCCCGGATGCCCCGGAACTTTTCAGGAATGCTTTTTGAGGGGCATTTACTTCATACCCTTCCTGTTGAATCCGTTCAATTGCTTTTCGTTCCGTACGACCGGTTATATCCCCAAATACTTTGGGAATATTCCATTTTATAAACAGTATAACTGCTATTACGAGGCAGATGACAGCCAGTGCCATCCCGCCATAACTCATTATGGTGAATACTGTTGTCATCTCTTAGTCCTCCTCCATTGTCGATTGCCCACTGTCCTCTTCTGTATCAATCAGAGTTTCTCCTTCTGCCGGACCATGAGATTGTGCATCCTCATTGTTATCAACCGGTTCTGTATCCTCTGGCGAGCGGTTTAAAAAGGGCTGTAAACTGCTGACCAGCGCCTTCCATTCAAAATTATCACCAATTCCCGGTATTTGACTTCCTGCATCATAAACCTCTAATATATCCGGCGCATCCCAGGCAGATACATCCGGATTTTCTTTCTTATATTTATTATATAAATATCGCAGGTGACTAACATATACCGCCTGACCGGAATTACCAATCAGCGCCTCTGCCGCCTGATATTCAGAAAGAGCTTCCTTCTCCATACCCAGCATAATATAAATCTCTGCCTTATGAATTAGAATATCCTCATATACGGTAGGATTTTCTTCCTTATTAACCTGAGATAATACATTATCACAACAAGCAAGTGCTTCATAATAATGTACCTCAGAATCAGTTTTCACTTCCTCACGGCCAGCAAGACTCTGATATGCGGTTATCAG
>JAIECC010000082.1 GCA_029068665.1 Lachnospiraceae bacterium | reverse complement strand
ATTCACAGGAATATCAGGACTATATAGATATATTGACTGATGACTGGGAAAGCATCTGCCAGGAAAGAGCAGATATTCGATATGAAAGTATTTTAGCAGATGCTGAGGAGGCTTTGGCAGATGCGGAAGAAGAATTAAGCACCCAAAGGCAGGATGGAGAAGCGGAATTGGAAGATGCCTGTGAGGAATTGGAAAAGGCCCAGCAGCAGATTGCAGACGGACGTAAAGCATTGAATCAGGCAAGAACAACGTTGCAGACTCAGGAGGCGGAATTCGTAAAGCAGGAGGAGCAGCTGCAGAGTGGCGAACAGGAATTATCCATGCAGGAGGAACAGTTGAACCTTACAGTGCAGCAGCTTTCACCGGAGCAGCAGGCCATACTGCAGAATATGACAAAGATGATGCAGGAGGCAGATGAAACACAACGGCTTGTGTTGCAGGAGCAGTGGGCCGGAACGCCGGAAACTATGCAGATGCTTCAACTGGTTATGGCCCGGCTTCAGCTTATAAAAGGAAAGGCTGAAATCGCAGGGGGAAAAGATCAGCTGGAAGCAGGGAGAAGACAGCTGGAGGAAGCACGGACTGAACTGGGAAGAAGAGAAGCGGAATTAGCAGAGGCAGAAAAAGAGCTTCAAACAGGACAGGAGGAATATGAAGAGGGAAAAAAGGAATTTGACGAAAAGATAGCAGAGGCAGAAGCAGATCTGGAGGATGCCCGGAGGGAAATCGAGGATATAGAAGAACCGGATTCTTATGTATTGGATCGAAATACGAACGTTGGTTATGTTTGCTTTGAAAGTGATTCAGATATTGTAGATGCAATAGCAAAGGTGTTTCCGGTATTTTTCTTTCTGGTAGCCGCTTTAGTGTGTATGACAACCATGAATCGAATGGTAGAGGAGCAAAGGACACAGATCGGTGTTTTAAAGGCGCTGGGTTATAAGGAAGCTTCGATTATGAATAAATATATGTTTTATTCCGGCAGTGCGGCTCTGATTGGCTGTGTGGCAGGGTATGCAGGAGGGACATATATTTTTCCCATGGTCATATGGAGTACATATGGCATGATGTATCAGAAAATAGAATTAGAGTATATATTTGATTGGAGGCTGGCAGCTATAGCATTACTGGTATCTTTGCTTTGTTCCATTGGAACCACCTGGTTGTCCTGCCGATATGAGATGGCTGAGACCGCTGCGAATCTTATGCGTCCCAAGGCACCAAGGGCCGGGAAACGGGTGTTTTTGGAACGGATTCCCTTTATATGGAAGCGGTTAAAGTTCCTTTATAAGGTATCAATAAGAAATGTATTTCGATATAAACGACGTTTCTTTATGATGGTATTCGGAATCAGCGGCTGTACGGCGCTTTTGTTGACCGGTTTTGGCATTAAGGACTCTATTGCAGAATTTGCCAATCAGCAATATGAAGAAATACAGGTTGTAGATGGAACAATCGGGCTTAGTGAAGCCATGAATCAGGAATCCCGGAATTCATTAACAGATAAGCTGAGTCTTGCTGCAGAGGAATATGTGTATGTCAGTGAATCTACCTGGGACTTGGTGTTTCATAACAATATAAAGTCCGTTAATCTGGTGGTGATGGAACAGCCGGAGGAAATTGATTCTTATTTCCGGTTGCATACGGTTCAGGATGAGCATCTGGATTATCCCTCAGAAGGGCAGGCAGTTATTAATAATAGTCTTGCAGATGTTTATCAAATCTCAGTTGGTGATGTAATTATGATTCGGGATGAAGCCATGCATGAAATGGAAGTGACTGTTTCCGGTATATTTGAAAATAATGTCTATAATTATGTATTTATATCACCGGAAACCTATGAGGCGCAGCTTGGAGAAATGCCGGAATATAAGACCATATATATTAATTTTAATGAAGAGTTAGATGTACATCAGGCGGCGGCTGAGTTGATGAAGGAGAAATCGGTATCATCAACTGTTATTCATCAGGATACCAGAGAGCGATTGACCAATATGATGAGCAGCTTGAATTATGTTGTAGTTTTGGTGATTATTTGTGCTGCTGCTCTGGCCTTTATCGTACTTTATAATCTGACAAACATTAATATTACAGAGCGGATTCGGGAGATTGCCACGATAAAGGTATTGGGATTCTTTCGGAATGAAACGGCGGCTTATATCTTCCGGGAAAATAGGGTATTGACCTCTATTGGAATTGTAGTAGGTCTGGTTCTGGGTATTTTTCTACATCGTTTTGTTATGAATCAGATTCAGGTGGATATGGTTTCCTTTGATATTCATATCCGGTTTGTTAGTTATGTGTATAGCATTTTGTTGACATTTATATTTTATTTTGGGGTCAACCGTGTAATGTCAATTAAGCTGGAACGGATCAACATGGC
>JAIECC010000081.1 GCA_029068665.1 Lachnospiraceae bacterium | reverse complement strand
AAGCAGATTTCTGACCAGCAAGAGTTTGAGGCAGAGAAGGGAAAGTTAAATGCAATAATAGATTTAACGCATAAAGGTTGGGGATTTAATGATACTTCCTTTCGGAATTATAATCAGATTGTGGGAAAATATTTTCGTGAAGGTATGGAGAGGCCGAGATTTGTCGGTATATTTAAAGACCAGTTTTTAAGCAAATATTCTCAGGATGAGAATCTGAATATGGATGTAATACATTTAAAAGGGGAGTTTTTACATGCCCAGGAAGGACAGGAAGTAAGGATTATAGATCCTAAGAATCCGGAAGCTTCTATGGAGTATCTTTTTCCTATTGCCTGTAGCGAAGCGAATACGGTGCATATGTTTGAATTTAAGGAAAATAAATATCAGGTGATGCAGTACCAGAAAAACCAGTTTAGCTATTACCGTATTCCCAATGATACACATATTTTGTCTTCAAAAAAAAGCTACTTTGGCGATCCAATTCCTTTGAAAATAGATCCGGAAAAGAAACGATTGGTTTTAAGTATCTTTTTAGATGGGATGGCACAGCAGATCATACAGGGAGAAGATTTTGAGAAAATAATGCCATATACCTATCGGTATTTTAAGAAAGGAACAATTTGTAATCGTGCTTATAGTGCATCCGAATGGACTCAGCCCAGTATTGCCACATATGTTACAGGACTGGATACCACACATCACATGCTGATTCATAATAAATTGGATTGCTTTATGCCTTCGGATGTGCCGACGATAGCTGAATATTTTAAACGCGATGGATATTATACCGCAAATGTGGCAGGAGACTGGAGAATTACTCCCACGAATGGACACGACAGGGGCTATGACCGCTTTGTGTATCAGCATCAAAAGGCCGGATTTAAGGTTCAGGAGATGATTGCGGAAGCGATCAATCATTTGGAAGCATTTCAGGAAGTAAACCAGTATTTTTGGATTTCCATTGGAGACTTGCATGATGTTGCAGATGGAGATGATTTACCGTTAGATGTACAAAAGGATCTGTCCTTAGAGCTGCGGACTTATGAGGATAAGGGGAAAACCTCTGCAAAGCAAAGCTACAGCGATAATAAAAAGGCGGCGTATATTCGTCTGGCAACCCATTGTGACCGTTGGCTGCAATATTTATATATGTATCTGGAGGAGCATTATAAGGAGGATGAAATAGTAGTATCCTTGTTTGCTGATCATGGACAGGGGTATTTAGTTGAAACGGGTAAACATTTTCTTTCTAAAGAGCGTTCCAATGTAGCATTTATGTTCCGAGGAGGGGCAGCAGAAGGAAAGGGTGTAGTGGAAGAAATTATGTCTACCTGTGATTACAGTTGTATTCTGCGAAAGCTGGCAGGAGTGAATCAGCCGGAGGTGCCGGTTGATGGCAGACTGCCAAAGATTTTCGGCGGTTCGGAAGAAAGGGAATATGCTCTGACAGAAAGTATACATCCTCAAGATCCGTATCAGGCTGCTGTGTTTGCAAATGATGAAACCTTCTTCTTTGTGAATCCATATCCGGTTACGGATGAAGGCCGGTTTGAATTGGTAGATTACACTTATTGGCTGGAAGACCCGCAGGGAAACCGGATTCAAAATGATGAGTTATGTCAGAAGTATCTGAACATGGTATTGAAACATATAGCACCACTTTTGATTTATAAATAAGTGAGAGGAACTATTTTTGAAATACCAGTTCAAACATCTGGACAAGGCGCAATGCATAGGTATGCTGGCTGACTGTTTTTCGGTAGCCATTTTCAGCTATAGCCATCCGTTCTTCGTCATGCTCCAGATAATAGGCGGCCTTCTCAATAAGATCCTGTGTGGAGTAATAGATCACAAGATCTTCATCCGGAATGAACCAGTCCAGCAGCTCCGGCTGGTAGTTTGACATTAGAAATCCTCCACAGCCGAGAATATCGAAAATCCGCTGAGGCAGACCGGAACTAATGGGAATATTGGTAAAGTTCAGATTGATTTTGCTGCATTTGATAATCTGCGGCATCATATTCCGGGAATCCGCCGGTCCTTTGTTATGTACCTTAGGCAAAGCAGTAGTGTCGCTCAACGTATAGAGGTCAACAGAGAAATGCTCTGCCAGAGCATTCAGGTTCCGAATGCGATCCTGTTCCGTACATTTGTAACCCAGATAGGTATCGGCAACAATTCCAACGGTATCCTCCTGATAATCTTCTTCTAAAGGAATCCATTTTACATAGGTTTTGAATTCTTCGGCAAATTCCGGAGTGATACTCTCCCGCAGAAGATTATTGCCGGACATATGAAGCTGGGCTTCGATTAATCCTTCCGCATACCCACGGATTTGAGGCGGCAGATTCTGTTCAATCTGATTATATCTGCATTTTTCACTATACAAAGAGCCAATAAAGGAGATATCACAGTCGTAAGCGGTATGGTCCTTTTTTCCGACCAGAACGGAATCCCAGAATGCTACATCCGATGCCAAAGGGATATGAAAGATACAGGATGGGTTTTCCGGGTGGAATTTGTGATACAGGTCCCGGTCAAAGATAAAAATCCGATTATAAGGCAGCCGAATGGTTTCAGAGTATAACTGAAAGCAGGGACTGTCTACAATGAGGCAAATGTAGGGTACCTTATATATATTGCAGACCCGTGCAATAATTGGTATAAAATTCACGGACAGAACACAGTCAGCAGGTGTGCTGCTTAGGGTCTGCGAGAGTGTATTCATGTAGTTTGTATCATAATCAACACTATCCAGCAGCTGGGTAATGCGTGTAATCGTGCAATTCAACTGTTCCAGTGCAGTATCTATAGCAGCTTCACATATGCTGGTCCATTTACAAAATATGACATTCATGTTATTTCTCCCCTTTAATTGTTCTGTTTAATGTTTGTCCGGAGGTGTCAGGCTTACAGTAAGCATTCTGGTTAATGCTGTCAGATAGGTAAACTCCCGGCGAACCTTTTCTTGGCCGTTTCGGGCAATTTCCTGTCGAAGCTCCGGATTCTTCAGATAATAATTGATTTTATCCTGCAAATCATCCACACTCTCATAGATATCCAGATCTGTACCGATTTCAAAATAATTCGGAATCTCCTCCTGATAATTGGTGAGCAGGAATCCCCCGGCTCCCAGAATATCAAAAATACGGAGTGGAAGACCCGTATGAATCGACTTAGAGGTGATATTCAGGTTGATGCTGCTGCAGCGGAAAATACGGGGCATTGTGTCATAATAATCCACAGTTCCCAGATTTTGAACCCCTTGTAATCCGCTGACATCACTGTTTGTATAGAGATGGAAGTTAAAAGCAGAAGAGAGACGCTCTGCGATTTGACAACGCTCTAATTCTGCACAGCGTTTACTCAGGTAAGAATTCTCTATGACGGCGGCATCATCAATCCGGTAATCCGGATACCACTGCCAGTCTGCACAGGCTTTGAATTCCTGTACGATTTCCGGTGTCAGGCAGTCTTGTAAGAAATGATAACCATATACATGAAGCTGGGCATCAATTAAACCATCCAGATAGCCTTTGGTATAGGGAGATAAGCCTTCTACTGAATTATATGGACTGGACTGGTTATACAAAGAACCAACAAAGGATACATCACAGCTATATTGTTCATAATCCTTCTCTGACAGGGAAATTGCATCCCATATGTCAGTGCAGGTAGCCAATGGAAAGTAGTGGATTCCGGTTGGATTATATTCTGCAACGGATTCAAATAAGGCATAATCAAAGATGAAAATATGATTACAGGAGTTCCGGATGGAATCGGAATACAAAGTAAGACAAGGAGAATCCATCACCCAGCAAATATAAGGAATATGGTAGATATTGCACACCTTCGAAACAACCGGCAGGAAATTGATGGAAAACAGAAAATCAAACCGGTCTTTCTCCAATGCTGCCTGAAGAAGATGCAGGCTTTCTACCGCATGGGAAACATTCGAGAAGGAATGCTGAAGGGACGTTACACTAAGTCCCATTTTCTGAAATGTTTGTTCAATTCCATATTCGCTTGAGTTCGTCCATTTACAAAATAATAAGCGCATAGTAGTTACCTCCGTTTCCATTATACATTGTTTTTCGGACAGGTACAATTATTAATTAAAAATCCATTGCCGAAATATGATTG
>JAIECC010000080.1 GCA_029068665.1 Lachnospiraceae bacterium | reverse complement strand
GGGGAGTTGCAAAAAACAGGCAGTTTTGAATGATGTTTGACTATACAAAATTTTAGAAAAGTGATATAATTTGATAGTATAATTATTTGATTTCTAAAATTAAGGATAAAGAAGTCCACATTCATCAGCTTGGTAAAGGGGGATAAATATGTCATTAGTATTTACAAATGATAATTGTGTAGGGTGTAATAAATGTATTGGCGCCTGCAGTTGTCTTGGAGCAAATGTACAAAGCGAAAAGGATGGGCATAATCGAATTGAGGTTAACGGGGACAAATGTATTGCCTGTGGTGCCTGTTTTGATGTATGCAAGCATAATGCAAGAGAATACAACGACGATACGGAACGATTTTTTGCAGATCTGGCAAAAGGTGAGCAGATATCTCTTTTGGTTGCCCCTGCATTTAAAGCGAATTATCCCAAGGAATATGAATCTGTGCTGGGCGGGTTGAAGCAGGCCGGAGTGAATCGTATTATCAGCATTTCCTTTGGTGCGGATATTACTACCTGGGGATACTTAAACTATATTACACAGTATAATTATCTGGGCGGTATTTCCCAGCCTTGTCCTGCAGTTGTGGGTTATGTTGAACGTTACATACCGGAGCTGATACCAAAGCTCTTTCCGGTACAAAGTCCTATGATGTGCGGGGCAATATATGTAAAAAAATATATGAGAGTTCAGGATAAGCTTGCATTTATCAGTCCATGTATTGCAAAGAAGATGGAAATTGAAGATGAGAATAACAAAGGCTATGTATCCTATAACGTGACCTTTGACCATCTTATGAAATATGTGAGAGAACACCGGATTTCCGGTCCATCCTGCAGTGATGAGATTGAGTATGGCCTTGGCTCCGTATATCCGATGCCGGGAGGCTTAAAGGAAAATGTCTACTGGTTCTGTGGAGAAAGTGCTTTAGTACGCCAGATGGAAGGGGAAAAGCATATGTACCACTATCTGGAGAACAATAAAGAGCGTCTTGCAAGGGGAACAACGCCGTATTTATTTGTAGATGCATTGAATTGTGCTAACGGATGTCTGTACGGAACCGGAACAGAACCGGAAAAAGGACTGACGGAAGATGTATTCTATGAAGTTCTTCGTATCCGGGAGGAATGTAAACGGGATGTCAAAAAGGATGCATGGGCGAAGGGACTGAAGCCGGAAGAGCGGTTAAAGTACCTGAATAAGCAGTTTGAAAAATTGAATTTAAATGATTTTTTACGGCAGTATAC
>JAIECC010000008.1 GCA_029068665.1 Lachnospiraceae bacterium | reverse complement strand
TGACAGGGCAGATGAGTCTTTTGGATTTTCTGGGTGAAGAAGAAAAAGAAGATTTTGAAGTAAAGATGCCGTCTGTGGAAGATTACAAGAAGGAAGAGAAGCTTGCGTTTGAAAAGCAGGTGCTGGGTGTTTATATCAGCGGTCATCCGTTGGAGGACTATGCTGAGTTAATAAAAAAGCAGGCAGATGCTACTTCTCTGGACTTTATTCTGGATGAAGAAACGGGAGATACCAATGTTCGTGATCAGGGTATTTATACGCTGGGAGGAATGGTTTCTCATGTGACCCTGAAATTAACCAGAAACAATCAGAACATGGCATTTGTAACACTGGAGGATATGTATGGCACAGTAGAAGTGGTGGTATTTCCAAAGGATTTTGAGAAAAACCGGAGTATACTGGGACAGGATGCAAAACTGTTTATTACCGGAAGGGCATCTGTATCAGAGGATGAAGCAAAGCTGTTGTTCAGCAAGGCAGTATCCTTTGAAGATATTCCACGGGATGTATGGCTGCAGTTCGAGAGCCGGGAGCAGTATGACCGGCTGGAGCAGCGCATGTATGATATTATTGATCAGTATCCCGGTAGTTCTACCGTGAAGATTTATATTAAGGAAGGAAAGCTTCGTAAGAATCTGCCGCAACAGTTTGGCGTTCAGGCATTTGGGGAAGCATTGGAGATGCTGAAGGCTATGACCGGAGCGGAAAATGTAATTGTAAAGGATAAGAAATAGCATGATTACCAGTGTGTCGAATCAACAGATCAAGAATATAGTAAAGCTGCAAAAAAGCAGTAAAAGCCGGAGAGAACAGCAGGTATTTCTGGTAGAGGGAATCCGCATGTTTCAGGAAATACCGGAATCCCGGCTGGTGAAGGCTTATGTGACGGAAGAATGGGTGGAACAGCTTCCGACTGCCTGGGAAGAGGGCAGGCAGTATGAAATCATTACCAATGGAGTCTTAAAGGAGATTTCTGATACCCAGACTCCTCAGGGAGTTCTGGCAGTAGTAAGACAGCAGACGTATCAGCGGGAAGAACTGCTGGGAGAGGTAGGTGCTGATGGGGAAAGAAGCAGGGGAAATGGTACTTCTCCCTGTGTTCTGGTGCTTGAAAATCTTCAGGACCCTGGGAATCTGGGTACCATCCTTCGGACTGCAGAGGGCGCCGGAGTGACCGGGATTATGATGAGCCGGGATACAGTGGATATTTATAATTCCAAAGTAGTGCGTGCCACAATGGGAGCTATATTTCGGATACCCTTTCGATATGAAGCATCCATATCCGATGGCGTGGACTGGTTAAAGAACCAGGGAATCCGCTGCTATGCCGCCCACTTGGATGGAACCTGTTTTTATGATTATGATTTTCGGGAGTCCTGCTGCTTTTTGATTGGCAATGAAGGAAATGGTCTGACAGATGGACTGGCAGCACAGGCAGACCGGTTCCTGCGAATTCCTATGAAAGGAAAAGTGGAATCCCTGAATGCGGCAGCGGCAGCAACAGTCCTTATGTATGAAACCTTGCGGCAGCGGTTATGAGGTGCCTTGTAAGTCGGGAGGGAAAGGAGCATGAAATATTCATACATCTGATGAAATATGTATGAAGAATAGAAAAAATCGGTGGATTTCTTGCAGATAATGTAATACACTGTTACTATTCACAGCTGGATGAAAATGGGCAAGTTGGTTCGCAAGCTTGCTTGCAAGAAGCCACTTGCCCATTTTCATCCGACTGGAATCAGTCACTTCACCCACATAAGCAGTCTTAGCTCCGAAAGGAGCGGGACTGGAGCACCGTAAGGTGCGACGAGTGCGCATGTGCGGTGAAGTGGCTGTGAATAGTAACAATGTATGATTGAAAAGAAAACCAGGAAATCAGCATCGAAAGATAGATTGAATGATTAGGAGCGAAGGATTGTATGAAGAAGGTAGCAATTATAACAGATAGTAATAGCGGAATTACACAAATGGCAGCAAAGGAGCTGGGAATCTATGTATTGCCCATGCCATTTACCATGGAAGAGCAGGAATTTTTTGAAGACATTTCTCTGACTCAGGAGCAGTTTTATGAAAAACTGAAAAATAATACGGAAATCGCTACATCCCAGCCATCTCCGGAGTCTGTAACCAAGCTTTGGGATGATGTTTTGCAGGAATACGAGGAAGTTGTTCATATTCCCATGTCCAGTGGGTTAAGTGGAAGCTGTCAGACGGCGATTCTGCTGGCAGAGGATTATGATGGAAGAGTACAGGTAGTCAACAATCAGAGGATTTCCGTTACCCAGCGTCAGTCCGCACTGGATGCAAAAAAAATGGCTGACCAAGGCAAGACGGCAGCAGAGATTGCGGATGTTTTAATGGCAACCAAAATGGATTCCAGTATTTATATTATGGTGGATACACTGAAATACTTGAAGAAGGGTGGTCGTGTGACACCGGCGGCAGCGGCGATTGGTGAAATCCTGCGGATCAAACCGGTACTGCAGATTCACGGTGAAAAGCTGGATGCATTTGCAAAGGCAAGAAATATGAAGGCTGCCAAGACTATTATGGTAAATGCCATTATGAAGGATATTACGGAGAATCTTGGAAGTATTCCGGATGCAAAAGATGAGCAGGCGCCATGGATTGCCATAGCCCATACTCAAAATGAAGAGGAAGCTGTGAAATGGCGGGAAGAGCTGGCTGAGGAATTTCCGGGCTATGAGATTCATATTGATCCATTGTCTCTTAGTATTGCCTGCCATATCGGTCCGGGAGCTTTGGCACTGACATGGAGCAAGCGGATTTAGAATAAATAGTCAGATAAATCATGATTTTTCGTCAAATAATTAAACTATCTGACAATTTAATGAGAATTTCTAACATATAGGACTTTACAAAATAGAAAAAATGCGTTAGAATGTGTTTGTTCAATGGGGAACGCTTAGGGGCGTTCCCTATTTATTTTTAAAGAAACTTTGAATAGAAAGGGCGTATGGTTATGCAGAAGCTACATAGAACAGAAGCAGAACAGTGTCAGATCGGTATGTATGATTCTCGTTTTGAACACGACAACTGTGGTATCGGTGCTGTAGTAAATATCAAGGGAATCAAGTCCCATGGTACAGTAGATAACGCATTGAAAATTGTTGAAAATCTGGAACACAGAGCAGGTAAGGATGCAGAGGGTAAGACCGGAGACGGTGTTGGTATCCTGCTGCAGATTTCTCATAAATTCTTTGAAAAGGCCGGGAAGCAGATTGGAATTTCCCTGGGAGCAGAACGGGATTATGGAATTGGTATGTTCTTTTTCCCGCAGGATGAAATGCAGCGGAATCAGGCAAAGAAAATGTTTGAAATTATTGTGGAAAAGGAAGGGATGGAGTTCCTCGGATGGCGGGAGGTTCCTACGGACCCGGCCATTCTGGGAAGGAAAGCCTTGGATGTAATGCCTTGTATCCTGCAGGGCTTTGTGAAGCGGCCGGAGTCTGTGAATAAGGGACTGGATTTTGACCGGAAGCTATTCATTGTCCGCCGGGTGTTTGAACAGTCCAATGACAATACCTATGTGGTTTCCTTATCCAGCCGGACCATTGTATATAAAGGTATGTTCCTGGTGGGAGAGCTTCGTCTGTTCTTCCATGATTTGCAGAACCCGGATTATGAATCTGCCATTGCACTGGTACACTCTCGCTTTTCTACCAATACTACACCAAGCTGGTTACGGGCACACCCATATCGTTTCATGGTACATAATGGAGAGATTAATACCATTCGTGGAAATGCAGACCGGATGTTAGCCAGAGAAGAAACCATGGAGTCTGAGTTTTTTAAAGGTGAGATGCACAAGATTACCCCGGTGGTGGACCCGGATGGTTCGGATTCCGCACGGTTGGATAATACGTTGGAGTTCCTGGTCATGAGTGGCATGGATCTGCCTCTTGCAGTTATGATGACTATACCGGAGCCTTGGGAAAATAACCGGTATATGTCTCAGGCGAAGAAAGATTTCTATCAATATTATGCAACCATGATGGAGCCATGGGATGGTCCGGCTTCCATATTATTTACAGATGGTGATTACATGGGAGCGGTACTGGATCGGAATGGTTTACGGCCATCCCGGTATTATATCACCACAGATGATAATATGATTCTGTCTTCTGAGGTTGGCGTGCTGGATATCCCGCCGGAGCAGATTCTGGTAAAAGACCGGCTTCGTCCGGGTAAGATGCTGCTGGTAGACACAGTAAAGGGTACTTTAATTGCAGATGATGAATTAAAGGAAAAATACGCACACCGTCAGCCTTACGGAGAATGGCTGGACAGTAATCTGATTACCCTGCATTCCTTGAATATTCCGAATAAAAAGCCGGAGGAGTACTCACCGGAGGAGCGGGCAAGACTGCAGAAGGCATTTGGTTACAGCTATGAGGATTTGAAGAATCAGATTCTTCCTATGGCGAAGAACGGAACAGAGGCCATTCAGGCGATGGGTATTGATAGCCCGCTGGCGGTATTGTCAGAAAAGCATTTGCCGCTATTTCAGTACTTTAAGCAATTATTTGCCCAGGTTACCAATCCGCCGATTGATGCCATTCGGGAGGAGGTTGTGACCTCTACCTCCGTATACATCGGAAAGGAAGGAAATCTGCTGGAAGAGCAGCCGGAGAACTGCCATGTGCTGAAGGTACATAATCCGATTTTGACCAATACGGATTTAATGAAAATCAAGAATATGAATGTACCGGGATTGAAGGTAGGCGTAATTCCGATTACATATTATAAGAATACATCACTGGAAAAGGCGGTGGAACGGCTATTTGTAGAGGCAGACCGGCTTTATCGGGACGGTGTGAATATATTTATTCTTTCTGACCGGGGAGTGGATGAGAACCGGGTGCCGATTCCTTCTCTGCTGGCGGTTTCCGCTATGCAGCAGCATTTGGTAAACACCAAGAAGCGTACTTCTGTTGCTATGATTCTGGAAAGTGCAGAACCAAGAGAGGTACATCATTTTGCGACTCTGCTGGGATATGGTGCTTCTGCCATTAACCCATATCTGGCACAGGAAAGTATACGGGAATTAATTGATAATAATATGCTGGATAAGGATTACTATGCAGCAGTGGAAGATTACAATTCTGCCATTATCCATGGAATTGTTAAGATTGCCTCTAAGATGGGTATTTCCACCATTCAGTCTTATCAGGGTTCTAAGATATTTGAAGCCATTGGATTGAGCCGGGAAGTAATCGACAAGTATTTTACCAATACGGTCAGCCGGATTGGCGGTATCGGTATTGCAGATATTGAGGAAACTGTGGATGCTCTCCATTCTACAGCCTTTGATCCTCTTGGACTGGCAGTGAATACCAGCCTGGAAAGTGCAGGACTGCATAAGTTCCGAAGCGGCAAGGAAGAGCATTTGTATAATCCTCAGACTATTCATTTGCTTCAGGAGGCCACCAGAACCGGGGATTACCATACATTCAAGCAGTATACTGCATTAATCAATGATGAAACGAAGCCAAAGAATTTGCGTGGACTGATGGAATTCAATTATCCGGAGCAGGGAATTGATATCGAGGAAGTGGAACCGGTGGATTCCATCGTAAAACGGTTCAAAACCGGTGCTATGTCTTATGGATCCATTTCTCAGGAAGCACATGAAACACTGGCAATTGCTATGAATATGCTGGGCGGAAAGTCTAACAGCGGAGAAGGCGGCGAGGATATTGCGCGTCTGATGCCGGGAGCCGATGGCAGGAATCGCTGTTCGGCGATTAAGCAGGTTGCATCCGGACGGTTTGGTGTTACTTCCCGGTATTTGGTAAGTGCCAAAGAGATTCAGATTAAGATGGCACAGGGCGCAAAGCCGGGAGAAGGCGGGCATTTGCCAGGCGCAAAGGTATATCCTTGGATTGCAAAGACCCGTATGTCTACACCGGGTGTCAGCCTGATTTCACCGCCACCGCATCATGATATTTACTCCATTGAGGATTTGGCGCAGCTGATTTATGACTGTAAGAACTCCAATCCGGATGCAAGGATTTCCGTAAAACTGGTATCGGAGGCAGGCATTGGTACGGTAGCGGCCGGTGTTGCCAAGGCAGGAGCACAGGTCATTCTGGTATCCGGCTATGATGGCGGTACCGGAGCAGCACCGGGGAATTCTATCCACAATGCGGGACTTCCTTGGGAGCTTGGACTGGCGGAAACTCATCAGACCCTGATCATGAATGATCTGCGGAATAAGGTGATTCTGGAAACCGATGGTAAGCTCATGAGCGGCAGGGATGTTGCCATTGCAGCAATTTTAGGTGCTGAAGAGTTTGGTTTTGCAACGGGTCCGCTGGTAACCATGGGCTGTGTAATGATGCGGGTATGTAACTTAGATACCTGTCCGGTAGGTGTTGCTACCCAGAATCCGGAGCTGCGGAAGCGGTTCAAGGGAAAACCGGAATATGTGGTGAACTTTATGCAGTTCGTTGCAGAAGAGCTGCGGGAATACATGGCAAAATTAGGTGTTCATACCGTGGATGAGCTGGTGGGACGGACGGATTTGTTAAAGGCAGGTTCTCTGGTTGGAAAGAAGAATGTGGATTTGTCCAGAATTCTGGATAATCCGTTCTATGATAGTGAACAGAACAAGGTGGCTTACCATCAGAAGCAGGTATATGATTTTGAATTAGAGAAGACGGTAGATGAACGGATTCTGGTAAAGAAGCTGAAAAGTGCTTTGGAACAGGGACAGAAAAAGAGTATTGAAATCGATGTGGGAAATACAGACCGTTCGGTTGGTACGATTTTCGGCTCTTATGTAACAAAGCTGTATCCGGAAGGCCTGGAGGAGGATACCTATACCATTCATTGCAACGGAAGCGGCGGACAGAGTTTTGGCGCCTTTGTGCCAAAGGGTATGACGCTGGAATTGATTGGCGACAGCAATGATTATTTTGGAAAGGGGTTATCCGGCGGTAAATTGATTGTATATCCGCCGAAGGCTGTGACCTATAAGCACGAGGATAATATTATTGTAGGAAATGTTGCATTGTATGGTGCTACCAGTGGTAAAGCATTTATTAACGGTGTGGCAGGAGAACGGTTTGCTGTCCGGAATTCCGGTGCCATTGCAGTTGTGGAAGGCGTAGGTGACCATGGATGTGAGTACATGACCGGCGGCCGGGTGGTAGTACTGGGACAGACCGGTAAGAACTTTGCAGCAGGTATGAGTGGCGGCGTGGCTTATGTGCTGGATATGGAAAGTGATCTGTACATGAAGCTGAATAAGAGTCTGGTTGCCATTGAGACTGTCAGCAACAAATATGATGTTATGGAATTAAATGAATTGATTAAAGAGCATGTAGCTTATACGAATTCTGCCATTGGTAAGGAAATTCTGGAGAACTTTGGAGAGTATCTGCCGAAGTTCAAGAAAATCGTTCCTCATGATTATAAGCGTATGATGAATATGATCGTACAGATGGAGGAAAAGGGACTGAGCAGTGAGCAGGCACAGATAGAAGCATTTTATGCGATGAAGCGTTAGGAGGGATATGGAATGGGTAAACCAACAGGATTTTTAGACTATGCAAGGGTGACAAGTGATGAAACGAGTCCAAAGCAGAGAATCAAGAATTTTAATGAATTCCATACACCGTTATCCTTAGAGGAGCAGCGGACACAGGCAGCCAGATGTATGGATTGCGGTGTTCCGTTCTGTCAGTCCGGTATGCTGTTAAAAGGGATGGCTTCCGGCTGTCCGTTAAACAATCTGATTCCGGAGTGGAATGATCTGTTATACAACGGGAACATGGAGCAGGCATACCATCGGCTTCATAAGACCAATTGTTTTCCGGAATTTACTTCCAGGGTATGTCCGTCTCCCTGCGAGGCAGCCTGTACCTGCAATCTGAACGGTATGCCGGTGAGCAATAAAGAAAATGAAAGAAGTATTATTGAATATGCTTATGCCCATGGTCTGGCAGCAGCCAATCCGCCTAAGGTGCGGACCGGTAAGAAGGTGGCAGTGATTGGCTCCGGTCCTTCCGGACTGGCGGCAGCAGACCAGTTAAACGGCAGAGGGCATTCAGTAACTGTATTCGAGCGGAGTGACCGAATCGGCGGTTTGCTGATGTACGGCATTCCCAATATGAAGATTGACAAGAAGATTATTGACCGGAAGATAGAGGTCATGAAGGAAGAAGGCGTAGAATTCGTTACCAATGCCAATGTGGGAGCAAGTGCAAAGGCGGTT
The DNA here is from genome assembly GCA_029068665.1 of Lachnospiraceae bacterium. Taxonomy (GTDB): domain Bacteria; phylum Bacillota; class Clostridia; order Lachnospirales; family Lachnospiraceae; genus CAG-632. The sequence goes on along the minus strand of JAIECC010000008.1, from coordinate 1,884 downwards.
GCCGGAACGGATGTGAAAGCAGTAAAGGCGGATGATCTGCTGAAGGAGTACGACCGGGTGATTCTTGCCTGTGGTGCCTCCAATCCAAGGGATATTCAGGTGCCGGGCAGAGAAGGCGGAGATATTTATTTTGCGGTTGATTATTTGAAAGCAGCAACCAAAAGTCTGTTGGATTCTAACTTCAAGGACAATACCTTTATTCCGACCAGGGATAAAAAGGTATTAGTCATTGGTGGTGGTGATACGGGAAATGACTGTGTAGGTACCTCCATCCGGTTGGGAGCAGCGGCAGTGACTCAGTTGGAAATGATGCCGAAGCCGCCGGTGGAACGGGCAGACGATAACCAGTGGCCGGAGTGGCCGAAGGTCTTAAAGACGGATTACGGTCAGGAAGAGGCCATTGCCGTATTTGGTCAGGACCCACGTATTTATCAGACGACAGTAAAGGAGTTTGTCCGGGATAAAAACGGAAAATTGATTAAGGCAAAGTGCGTGATGCTGGATTGGCAGAAGGACCCGGCAACCGGACGGATGAATATGACAGAGGTGCCGGACAGTGAATATGAAATTGACTGTGATATCGTACTGATTGCAGCAGGCTTCCTGGGCTCTCAGGAGTATGTTACCAAGGCCTTCAAGGTGGAGGTAGACGGAAGAACCAATGTAAAGACCCAGCCGGGACAGTATGCTTCCAGTGTAGACCGGGTATTTGTTGCCGGCGATATGCACCGGGGACAGTCCTTGGTGGTATGGGCCATCCGGGAAGGCAGAGAAGTGGCAAAAGAAGTGGACATCAGCTTAATGGGATATACGAACTTACAGTAAGCATTGAGATGTGCCAAAAATGAAAAGAACACAGATGTGAGCTTGCTCAAATATCTGTGTTCTTTTCATTTTTGATAGGGCGAAAGCCCTGACCGAGCCGGAAGGCGAGGTAGGCACATCGGGCATACGGTGGGCAGATAGGGCGAAAGCCCTGACCGACACATTGAACACTTGGAGAGCGAAGCGAGCCTAGTGAGAAAGTGCACAGAGTGACCGGAAGGCGAGGTAGGCACATCGGAACAAAGCATAAAAAACAAAAGAGGTTCCGTAGTTCCGTTCGTCGTGTTTTTGATATCGTTCATCGGTTTTTTGACTTTTCTGATTTCTGCCTGTGTTATAATTTATTGCAAATTAGATTATACTATTAATCACACAGGAGGAGCATATATGAAAAAGAAAATGATAAAGAAGATAACAGCAGTGCTATTGATAGGCATGTGTCTGGCTCTGGCAGGCTGTGGCGGAGCAAAGGATCCGGAAAGCTGCAAAGACTGGACAGAGGGCGTCATGAGAATCAATGGTGGGATCATTACAATTGGTAAAACCAAGATTGATGATTTTAAGACGACAACCGGGTTTGATGAAGAGGTAAAGGTAAGTGATTATTCAGATGGCAGTGCCTATTATTATCTGACAGATGGTTATAGTGAGATTTCAGTACTGGCAGAAAGTGACGGAAGAGTTACTTATTTCTTTGCAAGTGATAGGTTTGATGGGAAGCATATAGACTTTGAACATACTATAATTACAGGTCCGGGCGGAATTACAATGGGTTCTTCCACAGTTGAAGATTTGGCAGAATATGATAAAAATTTGGAGGGACGGTATAATTCATCGGTAAGTGATGAAGATAGTTCTTGTGGTTTTATAGCCGGAAAAGCAGAAGGCACGTTTGGTATGCAGGATGGATATTTATATAGCGTCGATGGTGATTTGGAAACCAGAGTGATATACGAATTGATGCTGAAAATAGATGAATAATGCATAATCAATAGGATCTATAAATATAATATGGAATAACCAGAATACAGCTTTGCTATTTTTCTTAAAAATGAATGG
>JAIECC010000079.1 GCA_029068665.1 Lachnospiraceae bacterium | reverse complement strand
CATTGATTATTGTTACAGCAGACGCAAAAAGAAGAATCTGTCGGGATTCTTCTTTTTTATTTAGTCTCCGGGAAAGCCCATCTGGAGCAGATGCAGCCTTCCGGAAGAACACATATATTTACTTTTACTCTTGTATGTACATTTACTGATATCTCTTATCATTTATTAAATCCTTCTTGGGCTTGGTATTTTTCTTGCCGATCCGCTCGGCTGTGCTGTTGTCATGACGGCTTCTGTTAATCCATCTTTGCTATCTGCCGGTAGTATTCCGTCCTGTGATTGAATAATGCTTTCTTCCGTTTTATTCCTGCAGATATCCTTTGGCGGACGCTTAAGTTTATCCAGTTCTGCTTTTACAATTTGAAGGTTCTCTCTTCCTTTCGGATCTTGCAATTCCATCATCTGCTCTAGCAGATATTGTTCAGCATCCACATTCCAAACAGTATCGAAGCTTTCTTTGAATTCCTTTATAATCTGATCTGCATTGGCAGCATATTCTTCCCAATCCTGAGCCACTATATAGAATTCACTTTCCATACCCTCTTTTAGCAGATTATCCAAAATCATGTCCTGCAATTCCTCCGGTGTCTCATAGAACTGATAACGTTCTGAAAACTGGATAAACTCCTTTACCATATCTTCCAAATTCTTAATCTGGAAGGTGATTTCTTCCTTCGACATCTGAATCTCATTCATATCCGGTTTATCCCTCAGCATCTGATTTAGAATCATCTCTCGTTCATCCTGGATTAAAGATACTCTTGATAATAATTCTTCCGAATCATTGTGACAACCATCTGGATTTGCATACAAAAAATTTCTCCATACCAGTGTTAACGGTGTTAATCTTCTCATAAAGCTTTCCCTCCTATTGAATCTTTTCTTTCCGTATAACCCCATTGCGGAAACCTGAAAAACAATATCTCCAAACTGAGACAAAACATTACTATCCTCTGATTTCTTCATGTCAAAATCCTCTTGTCTAAATCTCTTCTTATATATCAGTCGCAATATTCTCCCATAACTTCAAGCTCTGCTTCCAATTCTTCCTTCAAATCATCTACCAGGTCTACATATTCCATCGCCTCAATACAGGTTGCCAATATATCAATATCTCCAAACCGACGTATAATCTCTGCTAATTCTTTCATGTCAAACCTCCTCCCTAAACATAGACACCAAAATGCGCTTTCTTAAGTTCATCTTGTGTCAGCACAAGTCCAGGCTCCTTAATAATCTGTGTCAAATCCGTTTTCCCGTTTTTCTGTGCCTCTTTATAACGTTCTCTCCATCTGTCAATAATAAGTTCCGTATCATCATACATGCAGTACAATATCAGAACCAACCGCAGCTCTCGGTTTTTTAGTGTATTAATACTTGCCCGACAAATTTTATTCCTTACATTCACAACATCCCAGGTATATTTCATTTGCAATAAATCAAAACAGATATAATACCCTTTTGGGAATATAATCCGGGTTATTTCAAAGCATATCTTTATCCGGTTGCATTGATCAATTTCCAGATTGACCTGTTTAACAGCCGACATTAATTCCTGAATGGAATTTTGCTCATTTCGATCCACTTGTAGCAGCAGCTCCGATATATCTCTATTGATACTTGGCGCTTTTACCCTCTTATAAGATAAGGCAGCCAATTGCTCATCATGCGTTGTTACGCTGGAAAGCAACCGCCTTTGGCATTCTAAAAGCTCAGATATAAAATTATTCCTCGATATGGTTTCTTCAATTTCTTTTATACTTAATATCATTTTTATTCTCTCTCGTTCTTGTTACTTATTCAGGTTGTCAAATTCACCCATTTCTATGCGAAATGCCAAGTCATTTATTTTTCGCTGGAACTGCAGCTTTAACATTTTTATTTCTTCGGGAGTTTTATTTGCATAAGCATCATCCATTATATGTATTTTTGCATTTCCATCTATAACAGTCTTTATGATTGCCATTCCTCTAATACTCCTATTGCTCTTAATC
>JAIECC010000078.1 GCA_029068665.1 Lachnospiraceae bacterium | reverse complement strand
AGGCAAGAGAATACTATTTTTTATGGAGGTAGAAATACATGGCTCGTATTTCAGGTGTTGATTTACCAAGAGAAAAGCGTATTGAAATCGGTCTTACTTATATCTATGGTATTGGACGGACCAGTGCTGCGCGTATCTTAAAAGAAGCTAACGTAAATCCGGATACTCGTGTTCGTGATTTGACTGACGATGAAGTTCGCCGTATGAGCGAAATTATCAACAACACACAGACCGTAGAAGGTGATTTGCGTAGAGAAATAGCAATGAACATCAAGCGTTTACAGGAAATCGGATGTTACCGTGGTATCCGTCATAGAAAGGGACTTCCGGTTCGTGGTCAGAAGACAAAGACAAACGCTAGAACTCGTAAGGGTCCAAAGAGAACAGTAGCAAACAAGAAAAAGTAATAATTGAAATGATACAAAATGCGAAAGCGTTTAATACCTAGGAGGTTTAGTAATGGCAGCAGCAAAAAAAGTTACTAAAAAAGTGACAAAGAAGCGTGTGAAAAAGAACGTTGAGCGTGGACAGGCACATATTCAGTCATCTTTTAATAATACAATTGTTACCTTAACTGATGCAGAAGGCAATGCGTTATCCTGGGCAAGTGCAGGCGGATTGGGCTTCCGGGGTTCCAGAAAGTCTACTCCTTATGCAGCACAGATGGCAGCAGAAGCTGCAACAAAAGCAGCATTAGTTCATGGGTTAAAGTCAGTTGACGTTATGGTGAAAGGACCAGGTTCCGGACGTGAAGCAGCAATTCGTGCACTTCAGGCTTGCGGACTGGATGTATTGAGCATCACAGACGTAACACCGGTTCCACATAATGGTTGTCGCCCGCCAAAGCGTCGTAGAGTTTAATTTTAGGAGGTACAGGATAGATGGCAGTAGATAGAACTCCCGTTCTTAAGAGATGCAGATCTTTAGGCATGGAGCCGATGTATCTCGGAATTGACAAAAAGTCAAACAGAACATTAAATCGTGCAAATAGAAAAATGAGTGAATATGGTCTTCAGTTACGTGAGAAGCAGAAGGCAAAGTTCATTTATGGTGTATTAGAGAAGCCGTTCCGTAATCTGTATGCAACTGCAGAGCGTATGAAGGGCTTGACTGGTCCAAACTTAATGATTTTATTAGAGTTGAGACTGGATAATGTAATTTTCCGTATGGGTCTGGCTAGAACCCGTAAGGAAGCAAGACAGATTGTAGATCATAAGCATGTATTAGTAAATGGAAAATGTGTAAACATTCCGTCTTACAGAGTAAAAGCAGGCGATAAGATTGAAATCAGGGAGAAGAGCAAGTCTTCTCAGAGATATAAGGACATCTTAGAGGTAACCGGTGGAAGATTGGTTCCGGCTTGGTTAGAGGCAGATCAGGAGAACCTTTGCGGTACTGTTGTTGAGTTGCCTTTGAGAGAGCAGATTGATGTACCTGTAAATGAAACTCTTATCGTTGAGTTGTATTCTAAATAATCCGTAAATATTTAGGAATAACCTCAACTTTTTTACCCAGAAGGAGGGTCCCAATAGTGTTTGAATTTGAAAAACCTAGAATTGAAATTGCAGAGATTTCCGAAGATAATAAGTATGGACGCTTTGTAGTTGAGCCTTTAGAAAGAGGTTATGGTACAACTCTTGGTAACTCATTGAGAAGAATTATGTTATCTTCTTTGCCGGGTTCCGCAGTTACTTCCGTAAAGATTAAGGGTGTATTGCATGAATTCAGTTCTATTCCGGGTGTAAAGGAAGATGTGACTGAAATTATTATGAATATTAAGGAACTGGCAATTAAGAATAGTTCAACTGCTGAAACTTCAACTGCATATATTGAGTATGAAGGAGAAGGTGTGGTAACTGCAGCAGATATTCATGTAGACAGTAATATTGAAATCCTGAATAAGGATTTGGTTATTGCAACCTTAAACGGCGGTGCAGACTGCCGTCTGGATATGGAACTAACGATATCCAAGGGCAGAGGCTATGTTGGTGCTGATAAGAATAAGAAGGAAGATTTATCCATTGATGTGATCGCAGTTGATTCCATTTACACACCGGTAGAG
>JAIECC010000077.1 GCA_029068665.1 Lachnospiraceae bacterium | reverse complement strand
AGATTTGTATTAGAGACAGAAAGCAAGGAAATTTATCCGCTTTTTCATCATTTGTAAGTATGTGACAGCAGATAAGATTATGTTCAGCTGTTGTCCCACCTTTACTTTGCGGAAGAATATGATCAATATTCCATCCGAATTGACTGTTGCGATCATTATATGCACCTTTAGCGATGATTCGTCCGGTAAAGTCTCGTACCTTTGTTTCTTTGCCGAAAGACTTACGCCAAAGACGCATTGCAGTTTCTTTATTCATTTTCATAATTATTTGGGAAAGAAATCATTTGCCTCCTATGATGAAGTCAATTCAATAAAAGCATGTAACTGACCATAGGGCGACCTATTGCTATAAACCTCAAAGGGCAATCCTCATAATAGCATTACAGAAGATTAGCCAGTTAGTTTTCAATGAAACCATTGAAAATGTTCAGTTTTATGAATTGCAAAAAAATTATATATCAAATTCTAAAGATAGTCAATCCGTAAGAACTCTCTTGAGTTTCTGCGGAAGCTGTTTGAATAGTTTTCTGTTGAGTTTGATATATGAAAGTTGTATAATTTATTTAAAAGCTTGTATATAAAGCAAATGAAAAAGGAGGGACAAATGTATATGAAATGGTTTCGAAAAGATGTAATTAGAAAAATCTGTGCATGGTTGTTAATAATCCTGCTCAGTATTAGTTGTAATCTAATCACACCCAAAACTGTATATGCAGATACAACAAGTCAGATACAGGGTTTTGTTGCCAGATTGTATAATGTGTGTCTTTCAAGAACACCTGATGCAGAAGGCATTAATTATTGGGTTAATATATTAACAACGAACCAGAAATCCGGTTCAGAGGTTGCAGCAAATTTTATTTTTAGCGAAGAGTTTAAAAACAAGAATCTTTGTGACAGCTGCTATATAGACAGCTTGTATCGCTGTTTCATGGGAAGAGAAGCAGACAGTGCGGGTAAATCATACTGGTTGGGACAGTTGTCGAATGGTGTAACAAGGGGAGAAGTATTCAATGGGTTCTCCAGAAGCCAGGAATTTGGCAATATTTGTTCCAGTTATGGTGTGAATCGGGGAACCGGTGACTGGAGTAAGACGCTTTGCGTTTTAACGGGAAATTGCAGCGCTTGTGGTGCTGCCAATCAGACCGTAAATGATTTTGTTACCAGATTATATGATATCTGTCTTAACCGTGCACCGGATGCAGGAGGATTGGCATATTGGGCTTCCCAGGCAAAGAATGGTAAATCCGGAGCAGAGATTGCGTATGGTTTTGTGTTTAGTACGGAATTTAAAAATAATAATCTGTGTAATGAGCATTTTGTTGAATGCATGTATCGGGCTTTCTTTGGCAGGGAATATGATGCGGGGGGTAAGGCGTACTGGCTTGCAAAATTAAATTCCGGTGCTACAAAGGGAGAGATTTACAGTGGTTTTGTCAGCAGCAAGGAATTCCAGCAATTATGTGCCGGATGTGGTATTCGTGTAGGGAATACAAATTACAATGCTTCTGATTTTGGGAAATATGGCACATGTAAGATTTGCAGCTCAAATAATGTGGCGCAATATTCGTATTCATTATCTATTTTGAATCAGTATGATATTTATAGTGGTGGAACGGTTATACTTGCTTTGAGAACAAATAATCCGGATATAAATACCATTTATACGGATTATGGCACGTCTGATATGACAATGGTGATCGCCCCTTTATTTAATGATGTAAAGTATTATGATAATTCGATTCGAACAAGCAGCTGGCAGGCAATTCAAAGTCAGACCGGTTACATCAGAACGATTAGTTATGATACTGCGGGAACTTATACGATTAAGGTGACGGAGCGCATTGGAGACCGACAAGTGGTAGTGGCTAATTTAACAGTTACGGTAAAGGATAGAACGGCGGCTGAAAATGCATGGTATGATAGTGTGATTGCAAGCGAGACGAATAGTAGTATGACAGATCAGCAGAAGATGAGTGCATTGTGTTCCTATGTAATGAAAAACTTTAAATATGATGCAAATGATGGAACATATCTGGTATTTTTGACAACAAACGTAGGCCCATGGTGGGAAGTAAAGCAGATTGATTGTTGGGATGCTACGGATATAATGTGCGATTTTGCCAGCCGGTTAGGCTTGAAAAGTGAATGGACGTATGGCAATTACCTGAATCATTATTATGCAACCGTTTATATTGATGGAGTGGGATATGAATATGATGCATCTCCATATTCAGACAGCAACATAGTTACGGAATGGGATTATGTATTAGAATAATCGTTTATTTCAGTATTGAAAATCGTTAAATGGAAGTGGCATTTACTCTTATAAAAGGAGTAAGTGTCACTT
>JAIECC010000076.1 GCA_029068665.1 Lachnospiraceae bacterium | reverse complement strand
GTTATCATTATATGGAATTCTTCTGAATTTATCAATACCGGCTGTATGGCAGGAACCTGTCCTGACAGATAGTTAAAGACAGAATAGCAAAATATATAACGATTTTTGTGCAAATTGTCAAAGTGAAAAAAAGGACAAAATAAGCATTGGATTATATTGTGAAATATGCTATAATTTCATTCAGAAATTTAGCAATTATGGGGAGGCATACTATGGAAAATATTATTTTAACATCCGGTACTGATATTCAGGGGTATGAGATTACCGATTATTTGGGTCTGGTAAGTGGACAGACTGCACTGGCAACCAAGTTCTTTCAGGAGTTTTCCGGCATTACGGAAATGGATATTAAGGAAAGTAAAGCATTGACCAAGAAGTTGTCTCAGGTACATCAGACTGCGATTCAGATGTTGGAAGAAGAGGCAAAGAAGAGAGGTGCAAATGCGGTTATTGGTATTACCCTTCGGTATAATGAATTAATGAGCAGCATTATGAATAATACCATTGGTATTATTGCTACCGGTACGGCAGTTCAGGTACGTGAGAAAGAGAACCGTAAGTATGAAGGTGTTCATCAGAATCTGTTTGTTACGAATTATTATACAAAGCTGTTGATTCGTCCGGTACAGGTTCGGATTCGTGCAGATAAGAATATGACTCGGATTTCTCCGATTTTCATGAATTATCGGAATGAAGAGGTTCGTGCCATCCGTGCAGATGTGGAGCTGACAACCTATTATGATGAAAAGGTGGTTCTGCGGGATATGGACTTTACCTTTGAGAAAAACAATCTGATTCAGTTGGAGGCTGACTGGGTAGAATGTGATATCAAGGAACGGGAAGTTAAGATGATTAAGGATGCCAAGGTGGTATTACGGAAGTATGTTACACCAAGAAATGTAGTTACCTGCGAGGAGCTTCCGGTGAGTACAGAGCTTTCTTCCCGTCGTCTGGAGAGTCTGAAGAAGAAGCGTGGTATCGATGCGGTAGTGAAGTATCAGTCAAATGGTATGATCTGGACCTGTGTCTGTGGATGCATCAACAAAGTTAGCGATGCAGAATGCGATGTTTGTGGAAGAAAGGAAGCAGAGATTAAGAAAGATCTGGGCTTCAATTACGAGGAAATGCTGGATCGGATGGCTTCCATGAACAATGTAACAGAGATGAAGAATCTGGTTATTTCAGAATACATTAAGAATATTGATCCGGATTCTCGTATGGAATTGTTACAGACACTGGAGTCTGCACTGCAGTATGAGAAGACTCGTGGCGATATGAAGGATGTTGTCATTGAGAAGGTTCAGAATATATTTGAATCATAAGCTAGCAGTTGTTCAGGCATATATATTGCCAAAGCAAATGAAATAAGCAGGAATCAAAAGGGCGAAGGACAATTCAGTCATCGCCCCTTTCCTGTTTTATTCCCGGAGTATTGACTAAGCAGATGGAAAAAGGAGACAGGAAGATATGGAAGAGTACTTAATGGCACTGGATCAGGGGACCACCAGCTCCCGCTGTATTTTGTTTGACCGAACCGGAAGAATCGTCAGTGTGGCTCAAAAAGAATTCCGGCAGTATTATCCTGTCTCTTAGACCCATCT
>JAIECC010000075.1 GCA_029068665.1 Lachnospiraceae bacterium | reverse complement strand
GTATGGAACAAAGAGGTGATTTTATAATTAGAAATATTTGTAAGAAACAGCCGTACTGTTTTCTTTTTCCATCATTAAAAGCCAGCGTTTTTTATCTAAACCGCCGGCATATCCGGTCAGTTCTCCTCCTGCTCCCAGAACTCTGTGGCAGGGAATCATAAGTGAAATAGCATTGTGACCAACCGCACCGCCAACTGCCTGGGCTGACATGGAAGAAATACCCATCCGCTTTGCAAGCCTCTTGGCAATCTCTCCATAGGTCATGGTGTGTCCGTAAGGAATGGACAGGAGAATTTCCCATACTGCCTTCCGAAATCCGGTAGTCTTCATCAGAAGCGGCGGTGTAAAATCCGGTATTCTTCCTCCAAAATACAGATCCAGCCACTGCACTGCCTGTTCCAGCACCGGAACTCCCTCATGCTCCGCTTCTGCAAAAGATGGTTTTTCCTGCAACGTACTGCCAAAATATTTCTGACCATCAAACCATAAGCCGGTTATGGCATCGCCGTCACTTGCCAGTGTAATTCCTCCAAGGGGTGACTTATAATGCTGTATCCATATCATTCCTCACACTTCCTTATATGTCATTCAGTCAACTAGCATACCGGATGATAAAACTCTATCATTCTATCCAGACGCGCACTCATATTTTCCATCATCGCATCAATCAAAGTCAGCGCAACCATAGATTCTACCACTACAACTGCTCTTGGAACAATAATGGGATCATGCCGTCCTTTAATGGAAATTCGAATATCTTCACCGGATTTATTTACCGTTTGCTGCTCATGTAAAATGGATGGTGTAGGCTTAAAGGCTGCCCGGATTACAATGGGTGAGCCATCACTCATACCGCCCAGGGTCCCTCCTGCATGGTTGCTTAGCTTTGTAACCCTGCCATCCTTCATGGCAAACCCGTCATTATTCACAGAACCGATTGCCTGAGCCACCGCCATACCATCGCCGATTTCAAAGCCCTTTACCGCTCCGATGGAAACGATTGCTTTTGCCAGATTGGCATCCAGTTTGTCAAACACCGTTTCACCAATCCCCGCCGGCATATCGGTCACCACACATTCTGCCATGCCCCCTACCGAGTCATGGGCCTTCATCATCTTCTCAATGTATTCCCCTGCTGCTTCTGCTGCTTCCCCATCCGGCATGAACAAAGGATTTTCCTGAATCATATTCCGGTCAAATCGGTCGTAATCAATGGTAACCGGACCAATGGATCTGGTATAAGTAAGAATATCAATACCCAGCTTACCAAGAAGCTTGGCCGCAACAGCTCCGGCTGCCACCCTTGCAATGGTTTCCCGTCCGGAGGAACGTCCGCCGCCCCGATAATCCCGAAAGCCATATTTCTCATCAAAGGTATAGTCCGCATGTCCGGGACGATAGTATGAAGCTATTTCACTGTAATCTCCGGACCTCTGGGTCTGATTCCGGACAATCATGGAAATGGGAGTTCCGGTGGTCTTTCCTTCGAACACTCCGGAAAGAATCTCTACCGCATCCTCTTCTTTTCTCGGTGTTGCATACTTTGACTGTCCCGGCTTCCGGCGGTTCAGATAGGCTTGAATGTCTGCCTCTGATAGCTCCAGACCGGCAGGACAGCCATCCACTACTACGCCCACACCTGCTCCATGGGATTCGCCCCAGGTGGAAACCCGAAATAATTTTCCATATATTGAACCAGCCATGTATATCCTCCTGTCATTTCAGGGAATCATGGCTTTTGCCATTCCCTGCGTATTTCTATCATTTTTCTAAGTTTATTTTCCTTCATAAGTAATAACAGAAGCCACATCATACTTCTCTAATACATCTCTGCCCTTTAATCCGGCAAGCTCCATTAAGAAAATAATCTTTACCACTTCACCACCCAGCTCTTCTACCATTTCTGCTGCTGCCTTCATGGTGCCGCCGGTTGCAATCAGGTCGTCTACCAGCACTACCTTCTGTCCCGGCTGGATTGCATCCTTATGCATTTCAATCTCTGCTGTTCCGTATTCCAGTGCATATTCCTTTGAAACCGTTTCTCTCGGCAGCTTTCCCTTCTTCCGCACCAAGACAAAGGGCTTATGTAAGTTATAGGCAAGAGGCATACCAAAGATAAAGCCTCTGGATTCCGCACCCACCAATACATCAAATTCCAGACCCTCCAGCAGACTCTGCAGGCTGTCAATGGCAAGCTGTAATCCCTCTGCATCCTGAATTACACTGGTTACATCCCGGAACATGATTCCCGGCTCCGGAAAATCCGGTATGGTGACTACATAGTCTTCTAACTTTTTCATTTGCTCCACTCCTTCTTATTATAATTTCTATCCTGATTTTTTACTTTAACGCATATGCAAGTATTTACGCCCAGTCATACGGTGTGTTCTGATATACATAGTAATTCAGCCAGTTGGTATACAGGGTATTGGCATGACAGCGCCAGGACTTGATTGGTGGCTGCTCCGGGTCGTCCTCCGGATAATAATTCAACGGAATCTCCGGATTCAGTCCTCGTTCCAAATCCCGCTTATACTCTAAGTCCAGAGTCAGGGTATCATACTCCGGATGTCCGGTTACAAATATATTCTTTCCCCCATCTCCAATAATCAGATAAGGTCCGGTCTGCTCGGAATCCGAAACAATTTCCAAATGCTCATTTGTCGCGATATCCTCTCTTCTCACTCCGGTATATCTGGACTGTGGCACAAAAAAGGAATCATCAAAGCCTCGTACCAACGGTGTCTTTTTATGAAAAGTATAATGCTTATAGACACCGGAAATCTTTTTCGGAAACTGTATCTTTGGAATTCCATACCGATAGTACAGCCCGGCCTGGGCTCCCCAGCAGATATGCAGAGTGGAGGTCACGTTCTTCTCTGACCAGTCCATGATTTGAGTCAATTCCTTCCAGTACTCCACCTGTTCGAATTCCATCTGTTCCACCGGAGCGCCGGTAATTATCAGACCATCATACTTTTTATCCTTAATCTCCTCAAAGGTCGTATAAAACCGTTCCATATGATTCCTGGCTACATGCTTTGATTCATAGGAATCTGTCCGGATCAATGTAATGTTGACCTGTAATGGTGTATTAGACAGACTGCGCATTAATTGCAGCTCCGTATCTTCTTTTAAAGGCATCAGATTCAAAATCAATATGGACAATGGCCGAATATCCTGTGTCATGGCCCGGTCTTCATCCATTACAAATATATTCTCTGCCTCTAATATTTTCTTTACCGGTAAATCACCTGCTATACGAATTGGCATAACGGATTCCTTCTTTCCTTGTCATCTTTTATCTCTTTTATTGTAAACAATTCTGCTATTCTGTCAATCCTCCTGCTGCAGCATCTGCATAAACGTATCCTCTGAGATAATCGGCACTCCCAGTTCCTTTGCCTTCTTGTTCTTAGAGGAATTGGAGGTAACATCATTATTAATCAGATAATGGGTCTTTGAGGTGACAGAACCGGTCACCTTCCCGCCCAGAGATTCAATGAGGGCTTTCACCTCATCCCGGTTGGCATAGTGATTCACACTGCCGGTAATCACAAAATTAATCCCTTGAAAGATTTGTTTTCCGGTATCCGGTTCTTCCTGTTCAAACCGGATTTCCTTCAATAACTCCCGGATTCTTCTCTGGTTCTCCTCATTTTTGAAATATGCCACGAAGGATTCGGCAATGACTTCACCGATGCCTTCGATTTCCACCAGTTCCTCTACGCCCGCATTCTGAATTGCATTTAAATCATTTCGAAAATGTCTGCAGATCAGCTTGGCTGTTGCCACACCGATATTCATTATTCCCAGACCATATAGAAATCTGGCAAGAGTCGTCAGTCGGGAAGCTTCAATGGCATTCTGAAGGTTCTCATAAGACCGCTCTCCAAAGCCATCCAGCACTACAATCTGCATCCGATAGGGCTCCAGACGGTAAAGGTCATATAAATCCTCTAAAAATCCCTCTTCTATGAACTTCTCGATGGTTGCCTCTGACAATCCATCGATGTTCATGGCATTTCGGGATACAAAATGACTAAACAGCTTTACTTTCTTTGCACTACATAATTCATTGGTACAATACAGAGACTTCACATCATTCTCCTGACGAATCTCCGTTGGTGCTCCACAGGCAGGACAATGCTCCGGAATAGGAATGGTTCCACTCCGGGTCCGGTTCTCTGCTACCTGTGGGATAATCATATTGGCCTTGAATACACTGATCTCGTCCCCGGCTCCCATCTGGAAGCTCTCCAAAATACTGATGTTATGCATACTGGCGCGGCTGACAGAGGTTCCCTCCAGCTCTACCGGTTCAAATACTGCCACCGGATTGATCAGTCCGGTTCGGGAAGGACTCCACTCAATATACTTCAAATGAGTAACCGCCAGCTCATCTGCCCACTTAAATGCAATGGAATCCCGTGGAAACTTTGCAGTTACCCCCAGACTCTTTCCATAAGCGGCATCATCATAGGTCAATACCAGACCATCCGAAGGAAAATCATTCTCCCGGATACGATTGGAAAAGCCCTGTACCGCCTTTCCAATCGTCTCACCGGTTACCATTTCATATTCCACTACATCAAAGCCCAGCTCTGTTAACCAGCGAAACCGTTCCGCTATGGAATTCGGAATGTCCATATCTGCACTCTCCACCAGATGAAAGGCAAAGAAATGCACATTCCGTTCTGCAGTAATCTGATTATTTAACTGACGAACTGTACCGCTGCAAAGATTTCGCGGATTCTTATACTTTGCTTCTACATCTTCAATGGTAGCGTTGATTCTTTCAAAGTCCGAGTATTTTATCACTGCTTCTCCTCGAACTACCAGTTCCCCCATATATGGAATCCGGCTTGGAATATTCCGAAAGGTTCTGGCATTGTTGGTAATAACCTCACCGATTTCTCCATTTCCTCTGGTAACTGCCTTTTCCAATATGCCGTTCCGGTAGGTCAGGACAACTGTTAAGCCATCCATCTTCCAGGACAACACTCCCTGCTTATCACCCAGCCAGTCTGCCAGTGCCCCCACATCTTTGGTCTTGTCCAGCGAAAGCATTGGGGTGCTGTGCTCCTCCTTTGCCAGTTCACTCAAAACCTCGTACCCTACATGTATGGTGGGGCTATTAGCAAGAGTGATTCCCGTTTCCTTCTCTAACTGTACCAGTTCATCATAGAGTGCATCGTACTCCCGGTTGCTCATGATTTCCCGGTCTTCCTGATAGTACGCCCGTCCTGCCTGATTCAAACGCGTTACTAATTCTTTGATTCGTTCCAGCTGTTCCATCTTTACCTCACCTGTTCTCTATTTATTCCGCCTTACTGCAAGCGCTTTTGAAGCTCCTGCAGCTCTGCCTCCTCTAATTCCCGATAAGCTCCCTGTTTTAGTCCCTGCAAATCAATATTCATGACCCGGACACGCTTCAGCTTTCGCACCCGGTATCCGCAATATTCACACATTCTGCGAATCTGACGATTCAGCCCCTGAGTCAGAACAATCCGAAAGCTCCTGCTTCCCATCTGAACCACTCTGCACTTCCTTGTGACCGTATCCAGAATAGGCACACCATTCCCCATCTGACGGATGAATTCCGGTGTGACCGGCTTATTCACCACTACTTCATATTCCTTTTCGTGACCATTACCGGCTTTACTAATGGAATTGGCCAAATCACCGTCATTAGTCAGTAACAGCAATCCCTCTGAGTCCTTGTCCAGCCGTCCCACATAATATAAAGGCAAAGGATAATGCAGGTATTCCAGAACCGTTTCTGCTCCCTGTCCTCTGGTGGAGCAGACCAGTCCCCTGGGCTTATAAAATGCCAATACCACCTTAGGATTCCCGATTTCCA
The DNA here is from genome assembly GCA_029068665.1 of Lachnospiraceae bacterium. Classification (GTDB taxonomy): domain Bacteria; phylum Bacillota; class Clostridia; order Lachnospirales; family Lachnospiraceae; genus CAG-632. The sequence goes on along the minus strand of JAIECC010000075.1, from coordinate 12,818 downwards.
CAAGCTGATTCCTTACATACACCTGATCTCCGGGCATAATTTTCGTTCCTTTTTCTGCCGGCTGCCCGTTGACTTTCACAATCCCCTGTGCAATATACTCATCTGCTTTTCTGCGTGAACAGATGCCTGCTTCACTTAGATATTTATTAATTCGAATTCCCTGCTCTTCCATAAACACCTCGTAGATATGACAAGAATAAAGACGGGATTTCTGCCCGTCTTCATTTCTACATTCCCTACCTAATCCATAGCCGCACCAATTCGTTCATAAAATGCACGCAATGATTCATCTACCTGTGCGGATTCCTCATTATTCTTATCCACACGTTCATACAATTCCACTACATCCGGATCCCGGTCAACCTGATTCATATATGCTTCGATCTCTACATCTGTACTTGCTATATTATTATGCAAAAAACCACCGAATTCATTTGGTATCAAATAAAACTGATGCAGACTTAAGGGTTGTACATCCACATCCGGAATCTGAGTATTCATAACAGCATATACCACATAAGTGCCTTCGGTTAGTCCCGGCTTCGTATAGCAATCCACATTGGAATAATTCAAAACCAGTTCTCTCCGCTTCTGCATCCGTTCTTCATCCTCAAACTGGGACGGGTCCACCACCATGGTACTTAATACATTCATATCACCACTGGTCAATGCTTTCATATAATTCTCAACAAAGGAATTTACCTCCGGATACTCATTTCGCTCGAAGGCAACAAATTCCTCATTGCTCCCCTTCTGCTCTCCTGTCCTGCCAGAAACTCCTTCCTTTCCTGCAAAGGGCTTCCCAATCAGAATAAATAGCACCACTGCAAGCATAAATACAGTCCACGCAGCCACCAGCTTTATGGTTGGATTAACATATATCTTCTCCACACCATACTTAAACTCCGTATCCTCTAAATGTATCTTATCAAATTTTTCATTCCAGTTCTTCCAAAATTTATCCTGCATAACACAACTCCTTTATGCAATTTTTCTGCTTGCTTCCATCACAATACAAATATTTTAGCAAACCGTAAAATAAAAATCAATAAGTGTTTGCACTTTCCGGATTTTTGAGTTATAATACCAACTGATGCATCAGTAGCTCAGTGGATAGAGCACTGGCCTCCGGAGCCAGGTGCGTAGGTTCGATTCCTATCTGATGCATTTTTTCATGCAATGCCTGCCCTGTCAAAATGATTTTTATGCAGGCAATTTCCGGGTATTCAAGGAGTTTCCCATGAATCACATCATATATTTCAATTGCAAAAAGCTAAGTGCTGATATTTCGGATGCCATCGCCGAATACGCAAAGCGATTAAGCTCCTATTGTAAAATCAACTGGTACTGTAAGCCGGCAAAGGATTTCCAAACCCTTTCTTCTACCCTTACGGTATCGGCACATACCTTATGGATTCCGATACAGACCGGTGCTTCTGTCCGGACCTCGGAGGAACTGGCGGCACAGCTTAATCAAATTGGCATTCAGGGCATTTCTACAGTCTGCTTTTTCATTGGCTATGATTACGACAGCCGAATCTGTGATACAGATACCCAGACACCATCTCCACTTTCTTTATCTTCTATGGATATTTCTTTAGAACTTACAGGAGTGGTTCTATTCGAACAACTCTATCGAAGCTATCGTATCATCCATCAGCAGCCCTATCACAAATAATGACAGGCAATCTGCTCTGCTAAAAGCACCCGCATTAATTGATGGGGAAAGGTCAGCCGCGAAAAGCTTAAGGTCAGGTCTGCCCGACGAACAACTCTTGCATCCAGCCCCAAAGAACCACCGATAATGTAGGTAATCTGCTGAATCTCCTTTTGCCGGATCTGCTCCCGAATCAGACTGCTCCAGTCCTGAGAACTATACATCTTCCCTTCGATACAAAGCGCAGCTACAAGCTCCTTGGGATTCCGGTCCAGATACTTCAACAGACGGTCCCCTTCCAGTTCCAACAGCTTTCTCCGCTCTGCTTCACTCATATGCTCTGCTGTTTTCTCATCCTCCACTTCAAGAATTTCAAAAGAACACCGCTTGCGAATACTTGTGGAATATTCCTCAATCAGCCTTCGATAGAATCCTTCCTTTACCTTTCCCACACATAAAATTCGTATTTTCATATTGTTAAACACCTTCCAAAAGTGGGTGAATTTTCATTCATCTTTCACACATTGTTTTTTTTGTATTCATAATTTGTTCATATTTAACCTATATAATGTCTATAAACAAGATAATACGTTAATTTGATTCATATTTTCTCTTCTCATATCATATCATAAGCATTCAGGGTCGGCTGGATGCTTATTTTGCGTTATGGTTCTGCCATGCAGAAAGAAGGATGCAAGGGGTCCGTGGGAGCTTGCTCACTAAGGACACCTTGTAGCATTCTTTCTATAGGGCGGAACGCCCGACATGAAATAAGCTGTCGGCAGGTTTCTTCTATTGATGATGCTCTTTTACATTCCGACAGCTTATGAATGTGGCATGGCAGAACGGTAACCAATTTCATCATTTCCCCTCAATCCCTACTCTCAATCACAAGAAGCAAACCGGTTCTGATTTGAATCTCTGCCTTTTCCTCTATTATTTCATTACTCACTCCCCGACTGACGCCTAATTCCAGTTCCGCCTCCTGCAATGGATACCGAAATCCCTGCAGCGTGATACCGGTTACCCGCTCAGTAAAAGGAAGCAGGGATACATACCTGCCAAACTGCTCCTGTTTTCGAAGGAACATCTGTTGATCTATCATTCGAACTCGATTGTGTGCATCTACAAGCTCTGCCTCAACACCTGCCTCCAGACATGATTTCAGCAGACCTATATTGGTCAGACTATGATCCATCCGGGTTCCGATGGCTCCTATAATGCAAATCTCTCCTGCTCCCTGCTCTATTGCAGTGGTTATGGCAAGATGAGAGTCTGTATAATCCTTTTCTGCTGGATACTGCATTCTTATCATCCGGTCATCTGCTCCATACTGTGCTAACAGCTCCGCCGGTACGGAATCATAATCTCCTAACAAAATATCCGGCAGAATTCCCATCTGATGAAGTCCATGTAAGCCCCCATCTGCAGCAATGACCAGCTCCGGCTTCTTCTCTCCATATTTCTTATTTATATAACAGGAGGCGAACTCCTGATTCCATTCGCCTCCTGCTATAATTAAACACCGTTTTGCCATGTTTAATACATCCTCTTAATAAATTCCTTCACATTCCCCTTGATATCATCATGAAAGATTGCAGAACCGGCCACAATAACATTGGCACCGGCATCTACAACAGCTGACAGATTATTTAAGGTAATACCACCATCTACCTCGATTTCCAGATTCTTTAAGCCCTTATCCCCTGCGATTTTATGGATACGCTTGATCTTATCCAGCATGGAAGGAATAAATGCCTGTCCGGCAAAGCCGGGATTCACACTCATGACCACTGCCATATCAATGTCATCAAAAATATAATTCAATATGCTGACAGAAGTAGATGGATTTAAGGCAACCCCTGCCTTCATATCCAGTTCCCGGATGCGGTTAATGGTACGATGCAGATGCTTACAGCTTTCTGCATGTACGGTTACAATATCTGCACCTGCCGCCTTTATTTCTTCCAAATACCGAATCGGCTCCTCTATCATTAAATGAACATCCAATGGTTTTTCTGTCACCTTCCGAATTGCTTCAATAACCGGAATACCAAAGGTAATATTAGGTACGAACTGTCCATCCATAACATCTAAATGGATATAATCCGCCCCTGCTTCATCTACCAGCTTTACCTGTTCTCCCAGTTGTGTAAAATCTGCGGATAATATTGATGGTGATAATTTCATGCTACCAACTCCTTGTACTTTTTATTTCTTCATAAAATTCAACGTAATTATGATAACGAATACTGCTGATTTCTCCTGCCTCCACTGCCTGCTTTACCCGGCAGTCCGGTTCGTGAGTATGGGAACAGCCTAAGAACCTGCACTGTCCTTCATAAGGATGGAATTCTGCAAAATACAGCTTTAATTCATCCTTTTCAAAAGAATTCAGATACAGCGTACTAAACCCCGGTGTGTCAATCAAATATGTCCCCTCATTCATTTTCATCAACTCTGAATGCCTGGTCGTATGCTTTCCCCGCTTAATCTTTTCACTGATCTCACCGGTCTTTACCTTAGCCTCCGGCAATAATTCATTTAACAGAGAGGACTTCCCTACACCAGAGGGACCTGCAAGAACCGTGGTCTTCCCTTCCACCAGCCTTCGTACCTGCTCCATCCCTTCACCGGTATAAGTACTGACAAATACCAGTGGAGCTCCACTTTTTTCATATGCAAGCTTTAACCGCTCCAGCATATCGGAGGAACTGATGTCAATCTTATTAAAGCATATGATAGTATTAACCTGCTGACGGCTCATAAGCAACAGAAACCGATCCAACAGGTTAAGGTTGGGATTAGGCTGGGCAGCCGCAAACTCCACCAATGCCTGGTCTACATTCGCAACTGCCGGCCGTATTAATTCATTTACACGTTCTTTTATTTCTGTTATATTTCCAAGCTTCTTCTCTTCATCCAGAACATCTATGGTTACATCATCTCCCGGCAGAGGCTTCACCTTCTGATTACGAAAGCTTCCCTTTGCCTTACATTCATATAAACCATGCTCTGCCACATCCACATAATAGAAGCCGCCAATTCCCTTAATAATCTTTCCCTGCATGGTTTATTCTTCCGAAGCCTCAACCGTAATGGACTGATTTACATCATCCGGCTTTGCAGTGGAACCGTTATATAATACCTGCAAGCTTCCCGGAGAAGCCAGACCGGTAACGGAGGAACCACTTGGAATCGTCAGGGTCTTATTCGTTGCTGATACATTTCCGCTGGTAATATGCTTACTGGTATCTCCAATTACATAACGAACCTCTACATTATAGCTGTTGGTAGAGTCCTCCGGTCCTGTAAATGTAATGCTGCCGCTAAAGGTTGCCGCATAGGTAGTCGGTGCTTCGGTTTCTTCCGGTCCTTTACTGATGGTAATATCCACACTGGAGCCTTCTGTTACCTTTGTTCCGGAACTGGTACTCTGGCTGATGACCTGACCGGCTGGAACGGTAGCACTGTTTTCCTCTGATACATTTCCAAGATTCAGCTTTGCATTGGTCAGAGCTGCAGATGCCTCCTGCTGCGTCTTTCCTCTTAAATCCGGTACCTCTGTTTCCTTTACTTCCGGTCCGTTGCTGATAACAATCTTGATCTTTGTTCCCTTGGCTACCATCTGGGTAGCTACCGGGTCCTGACTGATTACATGATCTTTTTCCACATCCGGACTGTATTCATATGCATGAGTCACGCCCAGCTCTGCATCTGCCAGCATGGTTTCTGCCTGAGCCACCTCATATCCTACCACATTCGGTACAGACACCTCTTCCTTACCGGCACTGACAATAATCTTCACCTTGGTGTCTGCCGGTATCATATCTCCCTTTTCAAAGTTTTGGGAAATAACAATATCTGCAGCAATGGTATCATCATTTTCATGCTCGATTGTATATGGGATATTCGCCGATTGCAATGCACTTTCCGCATCCTCAATATTCATTCCCACTACATTCAGGGTCATTTCTACCGATTGATTATCCTCGGAACCCTCTGTATTCTTTCCATTACCAAACTTAAACCAGCCGGCAGCCTTTCCAACAAACAGCATAATGAACATTGCTATAATAACCGCAGCTACAATACCGCCAATCATAACAATCCTTTGAAGCTTTGGATCAAGATCATCATCCTCTATATTATCCGGAAGCTCTTCCACTTCCTCCTCTTCGTCATCCTCATCATAGTCGTAATTATAATCCTCATCATCCGGATCAAAGTCATCATCCGTAGTAGCAACAGGTACGCTTCGCTTTGGCGCCGGTGCCACCGGCTCGGAACGATAGGTACCGGTATAAATCGGTTCCTCATCCAAGTCATCCTCCAACGGTTTCTGTGCAACGGATTCCTTAATGGAATTCAATTCCTCATCGGACATCATAACTGTTGGCGCATTGGTGGCGGTATTAGAACCCATTACCACGAAATCACCATTCGGATTGGTTGCTACCCGTCTTAAGTCTGCGATTAATGCACTGGCAGTCAGATACCTGCGCTCCGGCTTCTTCTGGGTACATTTTAAAATTACCTTTTCAAAACTGGCCGGAATATCCGGATAGTATTCTCTTGGCGGTATCATTTCTCCCTGAATATGCATTAATGCAACGGTAACATTATTGTCTCCTTCAAAAGGCACCCGTCCGGTAACCATTTCATACATGGTAATACCTAAGGAATAGATATCGCTCTTTTCATCACTATAGCCGCCTCTTGCCTGCTCCGGTGATACATAATGTACACTGCCCATAGCATTGGAAGCAACCGTATTAGAGGTAGCAGCTCTGGCAATTCCAAAGTCTGTTACCTTTAAAGTTCCGTTTTTTGACACAATAATATTCTGTGGCTTGATATCCCGGTGGATGGTGTGATTCTGATGAGCCACTTCTATACCGGAGGCAATCTGCATGGCAAAATCCAGAGCCTGCTCTGCAGACAGTCTTCCATTGTTCATGATATATTCCTTCAGGGTAATCCCTTCCACGAATTCCATAACAATATAATAGATGCCTTCATCCTCACCTACATCATAGACATTGACAATATTCGGATGGGCAAGTCCGGCTGCTGACTGAGCCTCTACCCGAAATTTGGATACAAAGTTCCGGTCATCACTAAATTCATTCTTTAACACCTTTACGGCTACATAGCGGTTCAGCTTATGATCCTTCGCCTTGTAGACCTCTGACATTCCCCCAGAGCCTACCAGCTCAATTATCTCATATCTATCACCTAACATCATTCCTGGTTTTAACATTTTTACACCTCTCTATTTACTGTGCTACCACTAGGGCCGCTATATTATCCTTACCGCCGTAATAATTTGCCCGGTCAATCAGACGCTCTACTGCAGCTTTTGGTCGTTCCGCTTCCATAATGATATTCAAAAGTTCATCATCCTCCACCATATTGGATAACCCGTCTGAACACATCAGGATCCGCTCATCCATATGTAACTCTAACTCAAAGAAATCCGGAACAGCCTCCTCATTCACCCCTAATGCCCGGGTGATAATATTCTTTTCCGGATGATTTCGAACCTTTAACGGATTCAACTGTCCGGTCCGAATCAGTTCCTCTACCAGGGAATGGTCCAGAGTAATCTGCCGTATGTTGTCCTTATCCAGAAGATAAAGCCGGCTGTCGCCGATATTTGCCACATACAGACGATTGTCCGCCACTACGGCACAGACAAATGTAGTCCCCATTCCACTTAGTTCTTCCCGTTCCTTCGATGCTGCTAAAATACCATCATTTACGGCATGAATTCCTTTCTTCATAACCGTAATGGGGTTGGTATCTTCACAACGCTTCACAAACTCCACAAATCGATATACTGCATAAGAAGAAGCGTAATCTCCGGCCTTATGTCCACCCATGCCATCTGCAACGATGTAGAGATTTGGTAAAAGACCTACAGGTTCGTCACTAAAGAACAGATTATCTTGATTCATGCTCCGCTTCTTACCTATATCTGTTTTTCCAAATGATAACAAATCCGCTTCCTCCTACTTATATTTTTGCATGTAATCTCTTCTTAACTGGCCACAGGCAGCATCAATATCGCTACCCATACCTCTTCTTATAGTAACATTTATTTGATTATTTTCAAGTATATATTTGAAATTTTGTATGGATTTGTCGGTTCCACGTTTAAAATCCCGTTCCTTTACCGGGTTTACCGGTATCAGATTCACATGACAAGGACGGTGCTTTTTCAACAAATAACTTAATTGTTCTGCCTGCTCCGCTGTATCATTTACGCCTTTTACCAGACTGTACTCATAGGTCACTCTCCGTCCTGTCTGCTCAAAATAATACTGACATGCTGCCAGAACTTCATCTAACGAATAACGGTTTGCTATCGGCATAAGTGCCTGACGGTCTTCATCTGTAGCCGCATGAAGAGACAGGGCAAAGGTAATCTGCAGCCCTTCCTCTGCCAGCCGCCGGATCTCCGGCACCAGCCCGCAGCTGGATACCGTAATATTCCGCTGACTGATATGCAGTCCCCGTTCATCCGTAACAAGCCGGAGAAAGCGCAGGAGATTCTCATAATTATCCAGGGGCTCGCCGGAACCCATGACAACAATATTGGACACCCGCTCTCCCATATGGTATTGCATGGCATACACCTGATCCAGCATTTCGGAAGCAGTCAGATTCCGAACCATACCGTCAATAGTGGATGCACAGAACCGACAGCCCATGCGGCAGCCCACCTGAGAGGAAATACAGACAGAATTCCCATGCTGGTAGGGCATCCAGACACTTTCAATCAGGTTATCATCCTGTAACCGAAACAGAAATTTATTTGTTCCATCTATTTGGGAGGTAAAACGGGCTTCTTCCTCTACCCCGATCCAGCTTTCCTTCAGCTGCTCCCGAAGGTCTTTGGGAAGATTGCTCATTTCCTCCGGTGTCCGGACAAGCTTCTGATGCAGCCATTGATATATCTGCCTGGCGCGAAACTTCGGAAATCCCTGCTGCACTATATATTCTTCTAATTCTTCATAGGTCAATGCCCGAATATCCATGTCATTACCTCTCTTATGAACAGCCTGCTATACACCTGTTTTTTTCCGAAGAACCGCAAAGAAAAATCCGTCGCAATTCTGCTGTCCCGGCAGCAGTGTAGCATACCCTTTCGCCAAATCTGTTCCCGGCTGTCCCTCCAGCTCTTCTGACAGACTCTGTGGCAGGAATTTCCGGATGTTCACCGGCTCCAGCCGGAACTCTTTCCACATCCAGTCCACCTGATGTTCATTTTCTTCCGGATTCACCGTACAGGTGCTGTAGATCAATCTGCCCCCTGGTTTTACATATGGTATAACCGTGGAAAGAATGTTCTTTTGCAGTTCTGCCAGTTCCTTTAACTGCTCTATGGTCATGCGGTACTTAATATCTGGCTTTCTTCCCATAACCCCCAGACCGGAGCATGGCAGATCCGCAATTACAACATCTGCCTGACCATATAGCTCTTGATCCGGCTGTAAGGCATCCCATACCTCTGTCTGCAGATTTGAAATCTTCATTCGCTCTGCATTCTCCTGAATCCGTTCTATCTTTTTCTCACTGATATCTCTTGCTATGACTCTGCCGGAAACCATCACCGGCGCACCGCTTCCTGTTTCTTTCTCCGCTGCTCCGTCTCCCTTGTTTTTACTTTCTTCCATATGCTCTGTCACAAGAAGCTGCTCTGCCGCATAAAGACTTTTTCCTCCCGGTGCCGCACATACATCCAGAATCAAATCCCCGGGGCTGGGCTGCAGCAGATACCCCTGTAATACGGAGCTTTCATCCTGCACAGTTATGCAGCCCTGACGAAAGGCTTTAATGCGGTTCATATAATTTATGCCGGAAAGCCGCAGAGTATTCTCTGTATAACAGCCATCCTCTGTTTCTATATTTTCCTCTTCTAAAGCTGCTTTCACCCTGTCTTTGGAGCTTTGCAGCAAATTCACCCGGACAGTCAATGGTGCCTTTTGCAAAAAGGCCGCCAGCATTCCCTCTGCTACCTCCTCCGGATACCAGCAAAGCATCTGCTCCACCAGCCATTCCGGCATAGAATACCGAAGGGAGAAATATGCAGTTCGATTCTCTTCCTTTTGGGGAAATATAAGAGATTCCTGTCTGCGAATCAGATTCCGCAGTACACCGTTTACAAATCCGCTTAAGGATTGGAAGCCCTTCTTTTTCGCAAGCTTCACTGCTTCATTACAGGCAGCTTCTTCCGGAACTCCATCCATATACCGGATCTGGTACAGACTCATCCGCAGCAGATTCCGGATATAGGGCTTACACTTATGTACCGGTGTCTTAGATACCTGATTAATCAGATAATCCAACTGCAGCCGGTATTCCAGGGTACCCTCGCACAGATAAGTATAAAAGCTCCGCTCCTGCTTGCTCAGATATTGATAATTCCGCAATGTTCCGTTCATTGCCTCACTAGCATTTTTCCGTCCCCGGTCGATATCGGTCAGGGTTTCCAAAACCAGTTCCCGGATGTTGATTTCATTTGCCATACGATTCTCCTATTGGTTAGTGCCCTTTTTCAGCAAACGCCATTCCTGCCGCGTAATTGCATACACCTTTATCATGGAAGTGCCATCATCCCATTCATCCACCAGATGCATCCCATTGGCAGCGGCAGTGGCACAGGAGGCTGTATTTGACGCTCTCATATAGGAATAAATCATACGAAAGGGCGTTTTTTGAAAAATGTAATCTCTACAGATGCGGGCCGCTTCACTGCCATATCCATTACGCCAATACTGTTTATTGATATGATAACCAATCTCCGGCTTTATCCCGCCGCCAATCTTCTGCATGGTGATACCGCAGTCACCGATTACTTTTCCTGTTTCTTTCAGTACCACGGCCCAGAGACCGAATCCGTATATTTCGTAATTCTCAATATTCCATAGAATCCAGTCTTTCACTTCATTCTCATTAAAAGGCTTTGGGTAATGCTCCATGGTTTCGGAATCCGATAAAATCTCATATAGCGCATCAAAATCTTCTGCTGTAAATTCTCTCAATACAAGTCTTTCTGTCTCTAACATTTCTCTTCCTCTCCCCGTAATCTTCCCCGTCAGCAGGGGGTCAAAATATCGTTACCTTCCATTGTGGTACCGGTCATTTCCTGCATATAAATTATGGACCATCTGCATTGCCTGTAACCGCGTCTTCTGAAGGCATGACCATCCCAAAGAAGACACGCTCTCGCTCTACCCAGCACGTAATGGTACATAAGGCTGTAAAGAACACAGCCTAAGTACCAACGTGCTTCAACGGTCTTCTTTGGGATGGTCATACCTCCGGAAGACGCTGCCAGGACTAGTGCAGATCCATAATTGAATATTACATTCAGTTTCTGACCTTTTCAGTATTAAAATCTGAATGCTTATAATTGGCATATAGCATACAGAAGAAGGTTTTTCGACATTCTATTTGGATATTGACTTTCCCATATCAAAAATTAATGTTAAATTATTGAACTACACCTGCCTTGGCAGCGGCTGGCAATGATGAACAGATTCCGCAAAGACCTTAGAAGCACGTCGGTACTTAGGTGCGGTATTGTCGCACCTTATGTACCGCTACGTGCTGGCAGGAGCGAAAGCGTGTCTTTGTGGAACCTGTTCATCATCGCCGGTCGCGGTAGCAGGTAACAGTAAGATAACATAATTTATCCCAACTGCATTCCAGTGGTTATCCGATACCCCAGCAGAAAGGCCGCCGTTTCCATCCGCTTCTTTCCTTCCAGCTGCAGGGAAGTAATCCGCAAAGCCCCCGGATTACACTGTACCGTAAAGGACTTCTTATCGACTGCTGTCACCGTTCCCGGTTCCGCAGTTCCTTCTTCCTCTATCACGTCTGCTTCGTATATCTTCAAGGTCTTTCCTTCCAGCCTGGTATAAGCACTTGGCCATGGATTTAACCCCCGGATCAGTCGTTCCAGTTCCTCTGCCGGCTTTTGAAAATCCAGCTCACCCATGGATTTATTCAGCATATGGGCATAGCAGCTTAATTCATCATCCTGTGGTATCCTTGGTGCCGTTCCGTCTGCCAGCTTTTGTAAAGTAGACAGACACAGCTGAGCTCCTGCTGCCGCCAGCTTATCGTGATAGGTTCCCCCGGTTTCTTTCGGGTCAATGGGAACCACCATTTTCTCAATCATATCACCGGTATCCAGCCCCTTTGCCATATACATGGTGGTAACACCGCTTTCCTTCTCTCCATCAATAATGACCCGCTGAATGGGTGCAGCCCCCCGATATTTCGGCAGTAATGAGGCATGTACATTGATACATCCAAGGGGCGGCAGATTCAAAATCGTCTCCGGCAGAATCTGTCCAAAGGCAACCACTACGATGACCTCCGGTTCCAGCTTCTTCATTTCCTCTACTACCTCCGGCTTTCTCACCTGTTCCGGCTGAAAGACCGGTATGCTATATTCTAATGCCTTTTCCTTCACCGGAGTATACTGCATACTCTTTCCCCGACCTTTGGGCTTATCCGGCTGTGTATAGACACCCACTACCTCATGTCCTGCTTTTACAATTGCTTCCAGAACCTGCACTGCAAATTCCGGTGTTCCCATGAAAATAATCCGCATTCTGCCACCTGCTTTCGTTCCTATACCCGTTACTCTATATCCCGGATTCCATCTGTCGCATGATCCCGATAGAGTACTCCATCCAGATGGTCCAGTTCATGACAAATGGCTCTCGCCAGCAATTCCGTACCTTCTACCGTAATTGGCTCCATATTTTCATTATACGCCTGACATTTTACATAATTCGGACGAGTTACAGTACCTACCTTTCCCGGCAGGCTTAAGCATCCTTCGTCCCCGGTCTGTTCTCCGAAACGTTCCACAATCTCAGGATTGACTAACACCAAAGGATGCTCGTCCCCCACATCAATCACCACGATTCGCTTCAAAACACCTACCTGCGGACCTGCCAGCCCTACCCCATTGGCTTCATACATGGTGTCGAACATATCATCCACCAACTGTAACAACCTTGGTGTCATTTTATCCACCGGTTTACACTGTTTTCTTAAGATTGGGTCACCCTCGACCCGGATTTTACGAATTCCCATTTTATTTCCTGCCTTTCTTTGTTACCAAATTATAAATATC
>JAIECC010000074.1 GCA_029068665.1 Lachnospiraceae bacterium | reverse complement strand
TTTCTCGTTTCTCTGATTTCATCTATTTCTTTGTAAATACACTGATTTTCAATATAATTTTATCAGTGAAACCACGCTTTAAGTCAATGTATTTTAATTGCTTTATTCATTATAGAATTTTTTCCGCAAATATGCTACCATAATTCTATCATATCGAAATAATTATACCAAATTACCGGCAATTGTTCTTACCGGTAAGCATCAAAAGGAGATACTTATGCTATCAGCTTCTACCCCGGACACCAGACAATTTATGAACCAGCTTCTTACTGGGACAGTCTTTGACCATTTTCTGCTCTGTGAAGCTTCTATTATGACCGGCTCTACCTATATCATTGACGGACATATTAATAAAGACTTTTATGATACAGATGATGAACATCTGGCTTCCGGCCGTATCTATCAATATTGGTCGGAATGCAGACCCATTGCCTTTCAGATGGTCAAAGGCTCCCGTACCCCTCTTGCTATGAAAATCGTACTGATGCTTGGACGGGAACAGACGGAAGATTTTTTACAAAGATACAACATTCCCTTGCTGCCGGAGCAGATTGCCGGACTTTATCTGAATATCCGTTATGAACATAATGTTCTTACCCTGTCCTCCGGAACTGCCCTGACTATATTTTCCTTAGATAAGACCGTAGAGCATATGTGGGACGAAATGCTGTCCCGATTCCTCCGGGAACAGGGTATTACACTGATTACAGAATAAGTGTGCTTTCATTTGGCACATCTGACAAAATCTTTCCATCCTGTATGGAAATAATCCGTTCACACATCTTTGCCAGATCCATATCATGAGTTACCATGACCAGCGTCTGCTGATACTTTTTTACGGAACGAATCAGAATTTCCATGATCTCCATTGCCTGCTCATGATCCAGATTACCGGTAGGCTCATCGGCAAGAATCAGCCGGGGACGGTTTGCCAGTGCCCGTCCGATTGCCACCCGCTGCTGTTGTCCGCCGGATAGCTGATTGGGCAGATGGGTACGCCACTTTTTCAGATTCAGCATTTCCAGTAATTCATCAATATAAGCCGGATCCGGCTTTTTCTTATCCAGCAGAATCGGACTGATTATATTCTCCTCTGCCGTTAAAATCGGAATCAGATTATAGCTCTGAAATACAAACCCGATTTTCCTCCGTCGAATGGAAGAACGCCCATCATCCTTCAGAGTATATATATCCTCACCATCAATGATCACTTCTCCGGAGGTAGGCTGTCCCACTCCTCCCAGCAGGTGAAGCAGGGTGGATTTACCGGAACCGGAGGTGCCGGTAATTGCCACGATTTCCCGTTTATCGATTTGTAAATCCATATGATTAACTGCATGAATCTCCAAATCACCTTTTCCATAGGTCTTTGTTAAATCTTTTACCGTAATAATATCCATAATTTTCTTCCTCCTTATTCCTCCCAGGTAACCAGATCCTTTTGTGCTATCAACAGTGAAATACCGGTAATTCCAGCCGCCAGAACCACCGCAAGAATGATTGCTGCCCATGGAACCTGATATTGTACACTTGGTGCAATCTCCCGTCCAAACATCGTCAGACAGTATCCGATAAATCCACCCAGAATAATCCCAATGAAGCTGCCTAATATAGCAGCTAATCCACCTTCTAAGCTCAGCATTTTCAAAATCTGTTTCCGGCTCATTCCGATTGCACTCATAATCTGAAATTCCTTCTTCCGAAGTACAATATTCGAGCTTAAGGTATTAAAGATGTTCAAGGCTCCAATTCCGATTATAATAACTGCAACAAGCAGAATTAACTGCTGGTATCCCTTTATGGTTTCCTCCAGTTCATGAATTCCATCATCTGTAAAATAATAACCCTTATGCTGCTTCTGAAATTCATATATTTCCTCTACATCGTAATGTTCACTGCATAGGACACCTACATATTCTAATCCTCCTGCTCCTCTGTAAGAAGGAACCAGATGTTCCTGATAAAACTCCTTTGCAAAAATCACTTCCGCATAACCGGATGCCGGATTGGATACAGGATATGGGTTATAATCCACCACAGCAGTTACTCTGCATGCCATCATTTTAGACATGTCCAGAGTACCATCATCCTGAAAAACATTAACAAAATAATAACTCGTAATATTTTCCGCATCCTTAGGAATCCAGATCATATCCCCTACCTGTAAGTCCGTTTTCTGGGGCTTACTCTCAACCCATTCATCAACCAGATACGTATATTTCAGGTTATGTCTGCAGACAATAGCTCCATTGTCCTGCAATGCCGTATAATCCAAAGAACCTTCCAGCAAATACGGCTCTAACTCTGCAATCTGCTCTTCCTCCCATCCATTTGCATAATAACTTGTATACTCCGGCTTTTCGCCGCTGCGATTGGTCAGCAGACCATATCTCTTACCGTCAGTAGGCATATCCATTGCATAAAAGGACCGCACTGCCTCCACACTCTTTAATGCCAGTAAATCCGCCTCCAACTGTCGCACATCCGCCTCAGTTTTCTTCCTGTCATTCATAAAGCTTGCGCCGGCATCAAATATCCGCCCCGGTTCATCATCTGAAAATGCAGAATCCATAATATGGACTAAATCAAAGCTAATCATCAATCCAATCACACTAATGATGATTCCTACCATGGAAGCCACAAATTTTCCCTTATTCCGAAGCAGATTCTTATACGCATATTCTCCTTCCACACCGAAAATCCAGCGAATCAGAGTCCCTTTTCTCCGTTTGAATCGCTCCTTTTTGATTGCCGCCCTGCCGATAACAGCATCTATCGGTGCAATTGCTCCAATCTGTCTTGCTGGTTCCAATAATGAAAATAATACCGCACAAAAAGTAAATCCAATACTGCCTGCTACCATCCAGAGGGAAATATGAACATGAAAAAGTTCAAAAATCCCCAGCATCTTTAATAGTAACCGGAATCCGCCAAAATTCTTTCCAAATTCAATTCCCAAAACCGTAATACTCATGCCAAGTACACAGCTGATGGCCGCCATGGCAAATCCCTCTTTCCGAAGAAGCCCATACAGACGGTACTGACTGATTCCCATACATCGTAGAATACCGTAATCCCGGCTTCGCTCTGCCATGGTCATAACAAACACATTCCGAATAATCAATACCGAAATCCAAAATAAAATAGCAAATGCTATAACAAATAATATATATTCTAACAATGGGTCAGTTTCATGAATGCTGTTTGCCTCCAAAAAGATGCCTTCCTCTTCCTGAAGCTCCCGCTGATGATCCTTGTGCTTCTGAAAGCGGACACATACATTTAAATTGGTATAATGATTCTCCCGATTCATCAGACTTAATACAGTCATCTGATCCAGAAAAAAAGTCATTACCACATCCGAACCCTTATCCGTATAAATTCCCACAACCTGATAGGACTCCGTCTGAACCTGTGTTTCCAAATCATCACTGGTGATGCTGTCTTCTGTTATATTTCCATCTTCATCCCGTTCCCGATGGGAATAAATAAACTCTACTGCATCTGAACTGTCGCCAATCAAAGTTCCCTCATACCAATAGGTAGTAGTGGAAACCGGCAGAATCTCCCCGATTCTCACGCCAAAATAATCTGCCTGATACTGTTCCAGCAGCAACTCATGATCATTTTCCGGATATCTGCCTTCTAACAGTTCATAACTGTAAATTGTCTGATCAAAGGTCTCCAAATACCGCAGAATCAAATCAATCTGGGAATCATCCTCCTCTAATAGAACATACGACTGCCCGGCCTCGTCCGTCAGCAGCATTTCATCAATATAATCCAGCTTTCTTAATCTCTGACATTCTTCCGCCGTCACATAGCCTTTTGCATCAAAATCACCATATTGCAGTTTATTTGTTTCATAAATGGCATGATCTACGGAAGTGTAAATCGTTCCTGCGCCGAAAAATAGAACCACTGACATTGTGATTCCAAGAATTGTAAAAATCGTCCGTTTCTTATACGCCAGCATATATTTCCAGAACAGGTCATCAAACCGCTTAAATCCCTTCATAATCCTCCTCCTTTCAAGTAAAACTATCTTGTACATAATTTTAGCATACATACACAAAAAAAGGAACTGCTTCAGGTTTTGCCTCCTAAAACAGTTCCCTTGAAAATTCACCGGATTTACTTTGCCAATATACTCAGAATCTCATTGCTCCGATTGATAAACTTCGTCATAGCCTCCGGCTCTAACGGCTTATGGGCAATCAGTGCCAGATCATATAATTGCTCACAAATCGTCTGGGTATGCTCTCCATCCTCATGCTCCAGTACATACTGTACCAGTGCATTCCCGGAATTCAGAACCAGAGTCATGCCGCCTGCTCCGCCGAACATAGACGGATCAAAGCCTCCCATGCTGTACATCCGCATCATATCCTGCATTCTGCGGCTTTCCTCAGACTCCGTAATCATGGAAGATACATTGGCATTTTTCAGCTTCTGTACCTTGACCTCCAGCTTGTCATTGCCTAATGCCTTGCGGAAGATTTCCGTCAATTTATCCGCATTGGCCTTTACAGTCTCCTCATCTTCCTCTGTTTCTTCCACAAAGTTGCTGGACAAATCCGAATCAATTCTTAAGAAATGTACACTTTGATTCTTCTGCTCCAAATGGGTAATAAACGGAGTATCAATGTTGGTAGTCAGCAGGATTGCATCCATGCCTTCTTCCTTGAACATATTGATATACTGTGACTGCTCCTTTCGATCTGTTACATAAAATACCTGATTCTCATGCTTTTCCTTACCGGCTTCCAGATATTCCGGCAGAGTCACATACTTGTCTTCCAGGTTCTTAAAGATAATATAATCCGTCATCTTCTCATTGAACTTGTCATCCCGCAGGCAACCGTATTTGATAAACGGACTGATATCATCCCAATACTTTTCATAGTTTTCTTTATCTGTCTTACACATACCGGACAGCTTATCTGCTACCTTTTTGGTAATGTAATCGGATATTTTCTTTACAAATCCATCATTCTGCAATGCACTCCGGGATACA
This sequence comes from Lachnospiraceae bacterium, assembly GCA_029068665.1. Taxonomy (GTDB): domain Bacteria; phylum Bacillota; class Clostridia; order Lachnospirales; family Lachnospiraceae; genus CAG-632. Next base: position 2,719 of record JAIECC010000074.1, on the reverse strand, counting down.
TTCAACGGCAGGTCCGGACAATCAATCACACCCTTTAACAGCAGCAGGAATTCCGGAATCACTTCTTTAATATTATCCGCAACAAAGACCTGATTGTTATATAACTTAATCTTTCCCTCTGCATTCTCCACTTCCAGATTAATCTTCGGGAAATACAGGATACCCTTTAAGTTAAATGGATAATCCATGTTCAAATGAATCCAGAATAGCGGCTCCCGGTAGTCCATAAATACCTTCCGGTAAAATTCCTTGTATTCCTCTTCCGTACAATCGTTTGGATGCTTGGTCCAAAGTGGTGTGGTGTCATTTAACGGCTGAGGCTTTTTCTTCTCCTTCTTTGCTTCCTCTTTAGATTCTTCCCCTGCCTCTGAAATCTCTTCACCTTCCGAATCAGCTTCCGCAGTATCATCCTCTGTTTCCACTACATTGCCATCCTCATCCAATACCTCCGGTGCTTCCTCCTCTTCCTGGATTTCCTCCTCCGGAGCATCTGCATTTTTAAAATAAATCTCAATCGGCATAAACGAACAATACTTCTGAATCACTTCCTTTGCCCGGTATTCATTGGCAAATTCATAGCTGTCTTCATTCAGATATAAAGTAATTACTGTTCCCCGCTCCGTCCGGTCACCCTTGCCAATGGTATATTCCGTACCATTATCACATTCCCAGTACACCGGTTCTGCACCATCCTGATAGGATAAGGTTTCAATCGTTACCTTATCTGCTACCATGAATGCAGAATAAAAGCCCAAACCAAAATGTCCGATGATCTGATCGTCATTGGTCTTATCTTTATATTTTTCCAGAAAATCAGCCGCGCCGGAAAAAGCAATCTGACAGATATATTCATTTACCTCATCCTCTGTCATACCAAGTCCGTTATCAATAAACTGAATGGTCTTATTCTCCGGACTGACGATGATATCCACACGATACTGATTATCATCTGGTTCTTCAAACTCTCCCACCATAGATAGCTTCTTTAGCTTGGTAATCGCATCACAGCCATTGGATATCAATTCCCGGAAAAAAATATCATGATCACTATACAGCCATTTTTTAATAATCGGGAAAATATTCTCACTATTGATGGTTAAACTTCCTTGCTTTGCTGCCATTTTCATTACATCTCCTTACTTCCATTCGTTGTTTTTGTATTATTTTTCTGAGAATTCATTTCTCTGAATCCACTCTGCATCTAATAATAATATCCCTTTCTTCACTTGTCAACAGAAAATTAGCACTCATTTGCAATGAGTGCTAATAATATGTCGATTAATGTCGAATATCCTTATTCTTTCAAGGGGTTGCTGGCTTTTTCCCGCATCTGGAACCGTTGCATCCCTGCTTCCCATTGAAGCTCCTGCTCCTCCCGTTTCTTTCTCCGCTGTTCCTCCTTAACGGCACGAGCCGTCCGCTTTTCCTGCTTTCTCCGCTCTTCTACTATCTTAAAATCCGATAGCTGCAGCCATTCCAGCATTCGCTGCCACTGGTTACTGTATTCATTACTGATAATCAATTCCACCTGCTTATCCTCAGTCAGAATACGGGTAAACCGAAAGGTTTTCTGTAAATACAATACATCCTTATGTATATTCAGCTCTGAAAGCGGCAGCTCCCATGGCTTTCGAAAGGCTTTGATTCGAACCAGATATGGGACCTGATCCTTTAGAATCAGCCAGACCAGTTCCCGCTTTCCTATCTTCCCTGCCTTATTCATGGAAAATGCAGGAACCGCCAATTCCACTGTAGGATATCGCTTATGTCCCTTCCGCGGAAACTTCCGATGGACCAAAGGCACAAAATCATTCCGGTGCCATAATCCCTTCCACAATGGCTTTACATAAATATACATGTAGTACGTGGACAACACGGACATTTTACGGAATAATAAGATACCCGCCACCATCAGCAGAATGCTGACAATTACACTAAGCACCGGACTGAATATCTGTAACAGCAGCAGCACCATGTGCAGTACACCTTTTAATATCTCAATCACCACATTCATCCCTTTAATGGGAATAACAGCCCCCAGCAGCTCCACCGCATCAATACAGCCATAGATGCAGATGTAAACCACTGCATTAAACAACGCGGACAGGATAGCCAGAATCAGGGTAACTCCATAGGTTCCGGGAGATACATAGTGCACATTGGAACTCTCTGCCGCCACTACCTGTGTGGTTGCCAATGGTAATAAAGACAGCGCAACGGTAACAATCATACCACCCCACTGTTCCACATTATCAACAGTTGCTTTGGAAACCATCTTAGATGCGGAAGTAGAATGTATCACATACATGGCAATTGCAACAATCGTCAGAAGGATGGCAGCAACAGGATTGGCAATGGGCAGCTCCGAAATGGTTCGTACAATCGGAATCCCGCTTAAAAAATTCCCGGTTTGAACCAGCCAGTCCACCTCTGGAAAATACTGTTCAGCATTCTCCACCATCCCCAATATGGACAGAGCCGCCAGTGTCGCCGTAGGATTTACGGATGCCGTAACGGCTGTAGAAAATATACCTGCATAGGATTCCAGATTCTCTCCTAAGGTGGTATTTACTGCCCGTTCTGCCTCTGAAGCAGAATGAACCAGACCACCACTGGCAGACATAAGAGCAGGGGATACCATACTCGTCAAAATCGTAATAAAAATCCGGACCTGCTTTCGATTCCATTTATATAATTCCTTCCATTCACCCATGAGCGT
>JAIECC010000073.1 GCA_029068665.1 Lachnospiraceae bacterium | reverse complement strand
TTCCTTTTCCGTTTCCTTAAAAATTCTTTTTTTTCTTGCTGTAACGCTTCTTGTATAAATGCATTGCCCCCGATTACGGTTCCTCTTCCAATTACCGTATTTCCTCCCAGAATGGTAGAACCGGAATATATCGTTACATGATCTTCTATGGTTGGATGACGTTTTACACCGGCAAGCTGCTGTCCCATCCGGGTAGAAAGTGCACCTAAGGTAACTCCCTGATACAGCTTTACGTGATTTCCTATAATAGTGGTTTCTCCGATTACAACACCCGTACCATGGTCGATAAAGAAATATTCTCCAATCTCTGCACCGGAATTAATATCAATACCGGTACGGCTATGGGCATATTCCGTCATGATTCTTGGAATATACGGAACCTGCTGTAAATAAAGCTCATGGGCAATTCGATAGACATAAATGGCAAACAGCCCCGGATAGGAAGCAATAATATCCTCCTTACTCTGTGCTGCCGGATCACCATCAAAGCCTGCCTGAACATCCTTCAGCAGCATCTGCTGTATATATGGCAAACGGCTGATAAAATATTTGCAGATCTCCTCTGACTTCTGCTCTGCCTCCTCTAAGGTTAAACCAGCTTCCTTTCCTCCTCTGACGGTTGAAGCATCGTCCTTCTGAAGTGATTCACTTTTATAGACCAAAGCAGTAATGATCTGTTCCTTTAAGGTTTGATATACGTGATTCAAATGGGACCCTACAAAGTAATCCCCAACATAAGTAGATAGATTTTCATCTCCAAAGTATCCCGGAAACATAATCCGCCTTAATTCCTTTAGCATTAATATAATTGTACTCCGACTGGGCAGATGCCGTCCCTCCTTGGGCATCAACACATCATTTGCTTCGTAATTATGTGTGATTTCTGCTACTGTCTGCTGTATCTGATCTATCATAGTATGATTCATTTCCATATGACTCCTACCTCTTTTCCTTTATTATTTTATTCTGAATTCCCATAGATTTTCCTACCATGATTTCTGGTTTCAGTTGTACTTTGATGGCTCTCCTCAAGGCAGATTATGCCTCATCCTTGGAACCTACTATGGCACGGTTCATCATATAAAATGAAAACACTGCTTTATCCACTAACTGTTCCTTATCATCATAAAGAAATGCTTCATACTGGGAAACATGCATTCCCTGCCGGATTTCCTTTGCTTCGCATATAATATATGCTGTGTCAATTGCCGGAAGAATGTACTCCATATGACCATCTATGGTAGAAGCATATACACCATAGGTACAGGCAGCCAGTCCGGCAGTGATATCTGCTAAAGAATAGAGACAGCCTCCATGAACAGAGCCATAGGGATTTAATACCCGATCCGTCACCTGAAGCCTGCCTTTGACATAACCGCGTTCTATCTCCAGTATTTCTATCTTTAAATCCTGCATGTAGGGATTTTTAAGAACCAAATCCTGTAGTACCTTTTGTACTGCCGGAGAAATCGGCAGTATTCCTGCTTCTGTAAACTCGTTTTCCATAATTATAACTTCCTTTTCTTGTAATTGAAACAACTGCCTGACAAACCGGAGTTTATCTCTCTATTTTGTAAATCCACTAAACATTCCAATAATGCCTGCCAAAATATTAAAAACATATAAAATTGCAGCAAAACAGTTCAACAATAATCCTATTACACATCCAACCACAGATAACTTAAAGCCTTCTTTCCAATCTTCTTTTATTGATTGTATTGTGGTCACAACTCCAGCTGCTATCAATAATATTAGGATAGCACTAATCATAATTACATTTAACTTTGTACATAAGAGAACAAGCCCTACGTTTACTATTCCAAATATAATGCAGCCTTTCCATTGTGGAGTTGGTATCTTATTTTTTTCTTCCATTCTATTACCTTCCCAGTTCACTAAATTCCGATCTATTGTTCTATTACTTATGCCGTTAAAAAGCAGATGCCCATTTATCGGTACAATTATAATCTATTTTCAGCAAGAACACAATTCCGAAAAGAAAAAGCGTCAACACTCTCAATAACAGAGTGTTGACGCTTTTTCCCAATCAGACAGTTTATTTCGCTGCTCCGATTCGCTTCTCTATAAATTCTTCCACTTCATTTTTCTCAATTCCCAATGCCATGGCAAATTCACCATATAAATTGTCCTCTGCGGTTTTCAGATATCTGGCATCGGTTGCCGTTACCTTCTGCCCCTTTTCCACCCGTTCCTGCTTCCGGAGGTACAAGGTCTTAATTACCTTAATCCAGTCTTTACACTCATGACGTTTCATACATTCCTTAAAACGCTCTTCCCGAAGCTTATCATTCATCTCACAAATCGTTTCAATTTCCGGAATATGGTCAATCAATTCATTGACCTGCTCCTTTGTTAACACTTTTCTCATAATGATTTTTTCATTATCTACCGGAATATACACTACACTTGTTTTTGCATATACGGGCTGTAAAATATAATAAAGTCGTTTCGGATCAACATCCGGTACATCGATGGTACTAATATTTTCTACCGTACATATGCCATTATTACTGCACACAATATAATCGCCAACTTCGAACATATTCTTCCTCCTTCCAATCTTTCACTACTAATTATTTTAGCCAAATTCTAGCAAATTAATCCGAATAACAACTAACTATTAATATTCTAACATTTTCAAATCAGAAAAAGTAAGCTGAATTTTGTCTAAAAAAAATTTTTGTGAAAAATGTCTAGGAACGGAGGGTTCCATCTATGCAATACTACTCGAGACAGGAGCTTATCAGTATGATAATAATGCCCAGTACCACACCGGCCAGTGTCAGTATTTTATTTTTAGAATGAAGCAAATGAGGAATCAATTCAAAAAATATTATATATATCAGCATTCCTAATGCCAGACAAATCAAACTGCCGATTACAAATTCATTCAAAATCGGACTGATGCATGCCATCAAAATACCACCAATTAAAGTTGAAACTGCTGCAGAGCCAAATATAAGAATCTGCTTTTTCCTGCTGTCTCCCTTCAAAGTAGAATACATCAACATACCCATAGGAATATTATGAAGTCCTACACCTAAAGCAACTAAGATCCCTACTCTTGCAGACTCTGCCGCAATGCTATATACTGCCATTCCTTCTACAATATTGTGCAGAATAATTGCAACTGCCGAAATCATTCCGATATGAATTACATTCTCCTCTGTCTGCTCTTCCTCCCCATGTCCATCCTCATGGTCCGGAATAAAGTGATCCAATACCTTCAGAACACCAATACCAACCAGCACCATCACGGCCGCCAACAGCAGCCCGCTGCCATGGAATGTCTCTAACAACTCCGGAATCAGATCCAATGCTACAAGCGAAACCATCGTTCCAAGTGCTATGGCAATTGATAATTGTTCAATTTTCTTACTATTCTTTGCAAGCTTGACTATTACTGCACCAAGCACCAAAAAGATTCCTAAAATAAACGTTATGATAATTCCCATGTTCCTGCCTCTTTCAAATGCAACTTCCAACTAACACTTTCCAAGTATCACATGTTCCACAATCATTGTCAAGATGCAATTGCAAAGCATTTGCAACAAAAAATTATCAATCACTCTTCTTTCTTATCCACAGAAGCTGTTTCCTTCTCCTTATTCTTTGTGAAATGATTATAAAACAGCAATCCGGCCCCACTAATTAAAAACGTAATCACAAATACAATAATGGCAAATTGATAATTTTCCATACCTATGGCATTCCCACCGATGGTAGATGTAACAATGGACGGAAACTTCGCAACGGTTGTAATTAAAAGCCAGGTCTTTAAATCCATTTTTGTCAGCCCTGCAAAATAACACAGTACATCCTTAGGAGTTCCCGGGATAAAAAAGAGAAGAAACATCAATATATCACGTTTTTTATTGTCCTTTAAGAATTTCAAGGAATTAATCTTATCCACTGAAATAAATACTTCTACCAGCTTGATTCCAAATTTCTTTACCAGTAGGAAAACAAGAGTTCCTCCAATGGCACTTCCAAGCATGCAGATTATCGTTCCTTCCACTGCACCAAAAGCATAGCCCGCTCCGATTTCAAAGGGTTCCCCCGGAATAATTGCTATGATAATCTGAAGAATAATAATGCCGGTGTAGGCAAGACGGCTCCAGAGCCAATTATCATCTACCCAGCTTCGTAACCGTTCACTATCCGATACGAACTGAATCAGAGGTTTCCCCACCTCCCAGAATAACGCTACCGATACACCAAGAAATGCGAGAATAATTAAAATTGCAAGAATACGCTTCTTCTTTAATCCACTCTCTTTATTTTCACTACTTTGTTCTTTACTCATTCTATCCTTTTCTTCCATTCCGCTAAATATAATGACACGTTTTCACGCTTGAATTCTGCCCTATTTCGTACCAAAAATGCGGTCTCCTGCATCTCCAAGCCCCGGACAGATATAAGCATCCTTATTCAGACAGCGATCCAATTGCCCCACATAAACCTGGACATCCGGATGTACAGAAATCAAACGTTCCAGACCCTCCGGCGCTGCAATAATACACATGAACTTGATATTCCTGCCACCCTTTTCTTTTACAAAATGAATAGCATCTACTGCAGAACCGCCTGTGGCCAGCATGGGATCAACCACAAGAATCGTTCTCTGATCAATGGTATCCGGCAGCTTGCAGTAATAATCATGCGGTTCATGTGTTACCGGGTCTCGGTATAGTCCAATATGCCCAACCTTTGCAGTAGGAACCAAAGCCAGAATTCCATTTACCATCCCCAGACCGGCACGCAGTATGGGAACGACAGCCATCTTCTTCCCTGAAATCATGGGAGTCATGCAGGTTTCTATCGGTGTTTCCACTTCGACCTCCTCTGTAGGCAAATCTCGAAGTGCTTCATATGCCATGAGCATGGCAATTTCCTCTACCAGCTTTCGGAACTCATTGGTTCCTGTATTTTTATCTCGAATCATAGAAATCTTATGCTGAATCAAGGGATGTCCCATAATCGTATAATTTGCCATTATTATCCTCCTTCATTCCGCTATTATAATATATGCCCTTTATGAAGTCCTTGCGGATTTCTTTCTATATACTTAAATAATTTATGCTTTTTCATTTTCTTTCATACTTAAATCATTCAAAAGCTGCATCTTCATTTCATAATAATCCGGCGTCATATCCAGATAATGCAGATGTGGATATTCAAAACGCTGTTCTTCCTCCCATATCTCTTCTGACAACTGCCGTTTTACATAAGCAGCAATCTCTTCTAAAGACGGAAGCTCATATACCAGCTTTCCATTCTTGATAATCTGCTTCTGAAGTTCAATTGCCCTGCAGTTTTCAAAGTACCGGTTCTTCCATGGCTTTGTAGGATCCACATAGCGGAACGGCTGGCTCATATCAATCTCTTCATCAGCCTTTGCAATCATATCTGCAATGGCACGTCCTTCTTCATCAATAATCCGATATACTTTTTTCAATCCCGGATTCGTAATCTTTTCTACATTTTCAGATATTTTGATTCTCGGTACAAAGCAACCGTTTTCTTCCACTGCCGCTATCTTATATACCGCACCGAATACAGGCTCTGACTTTGCCGTAATCAGTCGTTCTCCCACTCCAAAGCTGTCCACACAGCCACCCTGATTCAGGATAGAAGTAATCGTGAATTCATCCAGACTGTTAGAAATGATTATCTTACAATCCTCTAAGCCTGCTTTATCCAGCATCTTTCTGGTCTTTTTTGTCAAATATGCCAAGTCACCACTGTCAATCCGGACACCCTTCAGACGCTTTCCCATCGGCTCTAACACCTCTTTTGCCACACGAATTGCGTTGGGGATGCCGCTCCTTAATACATCATAAGTATCTACCAGCAGTACGGTAGCATCCGGATAGGTTTCTGCATATTTCTTAAATGCCTGGTATTCATCCTGATAGAACATGACAAAGCTATGAGCCATTGTACCACTGATCGGTATGTCAAACATCTGTCCGGATAACACGGTTGCTGTACTGTTGGCACCACCGATATAGGCTGCCCTTGCACCATAAATAGCCGCATCCATATTGTGGGCCCGGCGGGCACCAAAGTCCGATACTGCTCTTCCTGCTGCTGCAGAAACGATCCGCCGGGTTTTCGTCGCAATCAGAGACTGATGATTCACCTGCAATAAAATAGCCGTTTCAATTAACTGAGCATCAATTAATGGAGCAACCACTGTCAGACAAGGCTCATTGGGATACATAACAGTACCCTCCGGGAAAGCGTAAATATCTCCGGCAAACTGAAAGTTACTCAGATATTCCAGAAATTCTTCTGCAAACAGCTTCCGGCTTCTTAAATAGGCAATATCCTCCTCATCAAAGTGAAGGTCCTGTACATATTCAACAATCTGTTCCAGTCCGGTAAAGATAGCAAAGCCTCCATTATCCGGATTCTTACGATAAAATACATCAAATGCTACCCGGGTGTCTTTATCCTGATCCAAAAAGTACCCATTGCTCATTGTTAATTCATAAAAATCCATGACCATTGTCAAATTTCGTTCCATACTCTGTGTCTTTTTCATCATTCATTCCTCCTCATATAATATGTATTGCCCCCTCGTTTCGTACGGGTATTGCCCCCTCGCTTCGCTCGGCGGCAGTTCCTCAGAGCCATCCTAAATGTGTCGCATCGCTCCACATGGCTCTTCGTCTCGGCGGCATATCGTCGGAACCCATTTATAATTATGAACTTCGTTCATAAGGGTTCCTCCTATTTTCCTTCTATCTCAAAGCTATATATTTCATTTGCTGTTATCCTCCAGCCATCCTTTTCGAAATCGATATAACTCCGGACTACGTTTTGTTCCTTCCTGATTCTTTTTTGCACCGGTAGACTCTACAAAACTACTAATCTTTTTCCGGAAATTAGATTTATATAATTGCTTGCCCAGTACGGTTTCATAGAGCTTTTGCAGCTCCGGCAGCGTAAACTCTTCCGGCATCAGTCCAAACAATATATTCGTATATTCTGCCTTATTTCTCAAACGGCTGATTCCCATTTGAATCACTTTTTCATGGTCAAAGGCAATGCCCGAATTTTCCTGCTTATATGCTGTTTCCTCAACGGTGGAAACCCCTCCGATAAATAGCGGTGTCCTTGTCACATAAAAGTAAAGAATTTCTCCGTTATCTCCATGAAGCTCTACTTTGCCATCCTGCTCCCGGACCGTAAACCAGCAAGCCTCTGCTGCATCATCTCCTGCCCTTACATCCACTGCATTTTCCTGTATCAGTGCCAGATATGCCGTTGAAATAATTCGCGTCCGCGGATCTCTTCCCGGTTCTCCAAAGGTATATAACTGCTCCATATAAATATCCTGCAAGCCTGTTTCTTCCTGCAGTTCCCTTCTTGCTGCCTCCTCTAAAGATTCATTTATTTCAACAAAACCGCCGGGTAATGCCCAGCAATGTATGAACGGATGATTCTTTCTGCGAATCAGCAGAAGTCTTAGTGCATCTAATGCTTCATTTACTGCAAATACCAGCATATCCACTGTCACGGATGGCCGCTCATATTCTGCAGGCTTATATTGTTTTAGAAACTCCTGCTCCGTTAAACCATCTTCATTTCTGATTTCTTCCAAGCCGGTTCCTCCTTTTCTCTACGATTCGTTAAAGTAGTTTTTGAATACTTTATAAGAGAATATCACTCTTGCGCATATTTGTAAAGTAG
>JAIECC010000072.1 GCA_029068665.1 Lachnospiraceae bacterium | reverse complement strand
AATTCCGTACCGACTGAGCATATCCGGCTTATTAGGCGGACATTCCGGTGTAGAGATTCAGAAGGGAAGGGCAAACAGCAATAAACTGATGGCACAGGTCTTAGCCGGTCTGTCCAAGGAAACCAATTATCATTTGCTTTCTCTGGATGGAGGTAAAAAGCACAACGCAATTCCAAGAGAAACCATTGCTTATATTGTTTTTGAATCCGAACAGGAGATTCGGAAGGCAACTTCGGTGATTGGACGATATTGCAGCCTGTATCAGGAGGCTTATGAAGATTCCGATCCTGACATTCATATTGATCTGCAGCCCTGTGGAGTAGAATATAAGGTGAAGAACGGACAGCTTTCTGCTTTTACATCCTCCGATACAGAGAAACTGATTCAGATTCTCATGCTGTTGCCGAATGGGGTACAGTCCATGAGCCAGACTATTCCGGGTCTGCCGGAGACTTCTTTGAATCTAGGGGTTCTGGAAACCCTTCCGGATGAAAGTAAGGTTTATATTGAAGTATCAAACCGGAGCAGTAATTCTGCCGATTTAAAGCTGTTAGAAGCGCAGATTCAGTATATTGCTGAAGTATGTGGCTTTCATTGTAATATACAGTCTTCCTATCCCGGCTGGAGCTATCGGAAGGATTCCCTGCTTCAAAAGGTAATGGCAGATATTTATCAGGAATTATTTCAAAAAGAAGCAGCCATAGAAGCTATTCATGCGGGACTGGAATGCGGGATTCTGGCTTCGAAAATGCCGGAGCTGGATATTGTATCCACCGGACCGGATATTCTGGATATTCATACGCCACAGGAGCGGATGTCCATTGCATCGGTGCAGCGGACCTACACCTATGTACTGGCCGTATTGAAAGCCATGGCAGAGAATGCTGTTACATGAAACCCAGAATAAAAGAGCAGTTACAAAGGAGAAATCATGAATAACATAAGCACATTTTGCACCTGTACGGATCATGCCTGTCCGCTGAATCCTGTCAATCATGAGAAGGGCTGTGCCCCATGCATCAGTAAATGTCTGAATCTCAGGGAAATTCCAAGCTGTTTCTTTCACATGGTGGAGGAAACTCATGGGACAGAAGGGTATGGCTTTGAGGATTTTGCAAAAGCAGTATTGAAAGAAGAATGAAATCAGGCACCATTTATACAGTTATTACAGGTTAAGAAATAAAGGAGAGAACACAATGGAAGAAAATGTATTTGACGTTCTGAAGGAACGGGGATTTATTGCTCAGACGACTCATGATGAGCAGTTACGGGAATTATTAGGAAAAGAAAAAGTAACATTCTATATTGGTTTTGATGCCACAGCCGACAGTCTGACAGCAGGACACTTCCTGACCATTATGGCAATGATGCATATGCAGCAGCATGGTCATAAGCCAATTGCTCTGCTGGGAGGCGGAACTACCATGATTGGTGACCCAAGCGGCAAATCTGATATGCGTACCATGATGACAAGGGAAACCATAGATCACAATGCAGCCTGCTTTAAGGAGCAGTTATCTCATTTCATTGATTTTGACAATGACCACGCCATTTTGGAAAATAACGCAGACTGGTTGTTAGACCTGAATTATGTGACCTTCCTGCGGGAGGTCGGGGTTCATTTTTCGGTCAATCGTATGCTGACTGCAGAATGCTATAAGCAGCGGATGGAGAATGGTCTGACCTTCTTTGAATTCAACTATATGCTGATGCAGGCATATGACTTTTATGTATTGAATAAAAAATACGGTTGTAAGGTAGAAATGGGTGGAGATGATCAGTGGTCTAACATTTTAGCCGGCGCTGACTTAATCCGCAGAAAGAAGATTGCAGAAAGTCCGGATGGAGCGGTTCTGGCGAAAGACCCGGCATTTGGACTGACCTTTACCCTTCTGACCACCTCTGATGGAAAGAAAATGGGAAAGACTATGAAGGGTGCTGTATGGCTTGACCCGAAGAAAACCACACCTTATGAATTCTACCAGTACTGGAGAAATATTGAGGACAGCAATGTAGAACGCTGCTTAGGTTTGCTGACCTTCCTGCCTATGGATGAGGTTCGCCGTCTGGGTGCCTTGGAAGGGGCAGAAATCAACAAGGCAAAGGAAGTGCTTGCCTATGAAATCACAAAGATTGTCCATGGGGAAGAAGAGGCAAATAAAGCCCAGGAGGCTGCCCGTACGGTATTTGCCAGTGGTGGTGTCAGTGAGAACATGCCAAGCATTACTTATACAAAAGCACAGTTTGAGGAAGGCATTGATCTGATTTCCGTTCTGGTGGACACCAAGCTGTGCAGCGGCAGAGGCGATGCCAGACGGAATATGGAGCAGGGTGGTGTAAAAATCAATGATGATAAGATTACAGACCCAACCCGGAAGCTTTCCGAAACCGATTTGGTGGATGGCAGTATTATCATTCGCAAGGGTAAGAAAAACATTTATAAGGTTGTAATCGAATAGGATTACAATAATAATATTATGTAGACTAACAAGAGCTTAAGATTCTGGAACGTGAGTAGAGAAAGGGTATGATAAGTGTCATACCCTTTCTGAAGTCCAAGTATCCATCAAACATAAGAATTTAACCAACCCAGCATAACGAAAGAGGTATCTATGGAACAATTAGCCTTATCCGACGAGATTCTCATGGAAATTGAGAAACCAGCACGGTATATCGGAAATGAAGTAAATAGTGTAGTCAAGGATTTGTCCAAGGTGGATGTCCGGTTTGCCATGTGCTTTCCGGATGTGTACGAAATCGGCATGTCCTATCTGGGGATTCAGATTTTATATGATATGTTCAACCGCATGGAGGATGTGTGGTGTGAACGGGTCTATTCTCCATGGCCGGATCTGGATGCCATTATGCGGAAGCAGCAGATTCCCTTATTTGCACTAGAGTCTCAGGACCCCATTCGTGATTTTGATTTTCTGGGCATTACCCTGCAGTATGAGATGTGTTATACCAATGTGCTGCAGGTCATTGATCTAAGTCAGATTCCCTTACTTGCAGCGGAGCGGAGGGAAGATGATCCCATTGTAATCGGAGGAGGTCCCTGTAGCTATAATCCGGAGCCCATGGCTGATTTCTTTGATTTATTCTACATTGGTGATGGAGAAACGGTGTATCGGGAGCTATTGGATGCCTATAAGGAAAATAAAGCCAAGGGCGGCAGCCGTCATGACTTTCTGGAGCTTGCAGCGGAAATCGAAGGGATCTATGTGCCGCAGTTCTATGAAGTAACCTACCATGAGGATGGAAGAATTGCTGCCTTTACTCCTAAGAATCCTCATGCCAGACCAAGGATTAAAAAACAGGTGGTCATGGACTTTGAACATACTCCATTTCCTATGAAACCAGTGGTGCCGTTTATTAAAGCCACTCAGGACCGTGTGACTTTGGAAATCCAACGTGGCTGTATCCGGGGCTGCCGGTTCTGTCAGGCAGGTGCTATTTATCGTCCTACCAGAGAGAAGGATGTGGAGCTTATGAAACAGTATGCTCTGGAGATGATTCAGAATACCGGTTATGAGGAAATCACCTTAAGCTCCTTAAGCTCCAGTGATTATCAGGCTTTGCCGGAGCTTACGGAATTTCTCATTGAAGAAATGGGAAAACGGAAGGTGAATATTGCCTTACCTTCTCTGCGGATTGATTCCTTTTCTCTGGATGTGATGAAACGGGTACAGGATATCAAGAAAAGCAGCCTGACCTTTGCGGCAGAGGCAGGAACCCAGCGGCTGCGCAATGTGATTAACAAAGGATTGACGGAAGAAATGATTCGGGAGGGTGCCATGAAAGCCTTCCAGGGCGGCTGGACAAAGGTAAAATTCTACTTTATGGTAGGTCTGCCAACGGAAACGGAAGAGGATTTGATGGGAATTCCGGAGCTTTGTGAACAGTTAGCAGAGGATTACTATACGATTCCAAAGGAAGAACGAATTGGAAAGGTATCCATTACTGCAAGCTCTTCCTTCTTTGTACCAAAGCCATTTACTCCATTTCAGTGGGCTTCCATGAATACTGAGGAGGAGTTCCTGCGAAAAGCACGATTTGTGAAGGATGGATTCTTTCAGCAGAAGAACCGGAAAAGCATGAATTATCGCTATCATGATGCAGATTTAACGATTATGGAAGGAATTTTCGCAAGAGGAGACCGGCGGCTGGCTCCCGTGATTCTGCAGGCTTATAAAAATGGCTGTATCTATGATGCCTGGCATGAGCAGTTCCGGCAGGATATCTGGGACAAGGCATTTGAAGATCATCAGATTAATATTGATTTTTATACCACACGAGAACGCTCCATAGAAGAAGTCCTTCCATGGGACTTTATTGATATCGGTGTCAGCAAGCAGTTCCTGATTCGGGAATGGGAGCGGGCCCGGAAGGGTGAGGTTACGCCAAACTGTAAACAGGGCTGCTCCGGCTGTGGGGCGGCTGTCTTTGGAGGAGGTGTGTGCTTTGAAAATAAGGATTAAATATGCAAAGACCGGAGTACTCCGCTTTATCGGACATCTGGATGTAATGCGGTATTTTCAGAAAGCCATCCGCAGGGCCGGTCTGGATGTGGCTTATTCTCAGGGCTACAGTCCTCATCAACTGATTACCTTTGCAGCACCATTAGGCTTAGGAGTTACCAGTGAAGGAGAGTATTTTGATGCAGAGATGAATACCGTTACTTCCAGTGCAGATATGGTAGAACGGCTGAATCAAACCATGGTTTCCGGTATGGAAATCAAGGATATTGTGGCTTTACGAGAAGGTGCCAAAACTGCTATGGCAGTGGTGGCCGCTTCCGACTATCTGGTGAAGATTCGGGAAGGATACCTGGAAGAAGCCGGTGGAACCACGGCTTTTTTATCCAAGGTAAAGGAGTTCTATGCTCAGGACACCATTGAGGTAGTAAAGGTGTCTAAGACCAAGGAAACCAGACTGGATATCAAACCATTTATCTATGATATCCATGTACAGGAGGATTCCCTCTATATGCTGCTGTCTACCGGAAGTGTGGACAATATTAAGCCGGAGCTTGTGATGGAAGCTATGTGTGAATTCCTGGGACTGGAATACCAAAAGCAGGCAGTTCAGGTTCACCGTCTGGAGACCTATATGCGAAATGAGCAGGGAGAACTGGTGTCATTACTGGCGGCAGGGGATACTATTAAATAATATCATCTCACAGAGGAGAATACACATGGAGCATTCAAATCAAACAACCGTATTAAAGCCATTGTTTTATGAGAAATTCCAATGCATAGCGGACCGGTGTACCTATAGCTGTTGTCAGGATTGGAATATTGAAGTGGATAATGAAACCTACCAAAAATATTATGCTAATCCGATGATAGATTCGGAACTTTTTTATCAGAAAGAGGGTAGTACATATATTAAACACACAGAAGCCGGATGCTGCTCATTTCTGAGGGAAGATGGACTTTGCAATTTGATTATTCAGCATGGTGATACTATACTGTCGAATACCTGTACACTTTTTCCTCGAACATTTACCCAACGGGATGACGGTATTGAATTTTCTTTAAGCAATACCTGTCCGGCGGTTTTAGAAACCTTATTAACACTTCCGACTCCATTATCATTCGTAATCGAGGAAGATACCTTGCCGGAGACTTTTCACGGACATGACAGTATGGAACAAATTCCTTACCGTGATTTGATTATTGATATACTTCAAACCAAAGATACTCCATTCTGGAAGCGGCGTTTTGTTATGGAGCAATTTGCAGGCAAAGTGGATATGGATAAGGAGCATAGTGACGATTATTATAATAAGTATTCAAATCTGTCGTATTTAAATGCATTATTTCAAATGCTTGATGCCATGCCTCAGCCTGTTTCATCAAAGCTGCAGCTTTCATCCAGTCTGTTTACTTATATTAATGGAAAAGCTGATTATTATCTGGGGTATAAGCGGTATATTCAATATTTGCTGCCATATGTAGAAAACCCGGACTGGGAGCATTGGACTTCTCTATGGAGTCAATTTACTTCGATTCTGGCATCCTATGATGAATTTTTTGAGAATTTCTGTGTGAATAGTATGTTTCGGAACGGAGCTGTGAATCTGGGAGAACATAGTCTGTATAATAAATGTATGGCGCTTATTCTGGAAACTGCAATGATTCGTTTTACATTATTTCTGCAATGGATGAATAAGGACTATCATTTATCAAATGTTGAATTAATTGAAATCAGCTGCTACTATGCGCGCATTATGGAACATAACAGTAAGAATGTCTATCAATTTATTAAGGAACTAAACGAAGCTGAATTTTTATCAGAAGCTGATTTGTTTCTTCTGCTTCGTTAGGTTTGCAGAGAACGAACCGGTTTCTTGCTATATGATGAAACAAATCAGGAGGAAGTATGTCCCACGAATTAATGATAACTCACTATGAAAATCATATATGTGCCTGTTATTATGAAGAAAATCAACTGACAGAACTACAGCTTATAACCCCCTCCATTCTCGGAAATATCTATGTAGCCAAGGTGCAGAATGTGGTAAAGAATCTGGAGGCGGCTTTTGTAGAAATACAGCCAGGGGTTGTCTGCTATTACTCTTTGCAGGAAAATAGCCATCACTTTTTGAATCCGAAGAATACGGATCGTCTGGTGGCAGGTGATGAGATGTTAGTGCAGGTTACAAAGGAAGCTATAAAGTCAAAGGCTCCTACTGTAGGCGCTGAGCTTCATCTCACCGGAAACCTTGTTGTAGTAACTCTTGGCAACGGCAAGGTAGGGGTATCGAAAAAACTGCCCAAGGATGAGAAAACCCAGGCAATGAAAACTGCATTGGAGCAATGCCTGCCCAAGGGTTATGGTGCCATTCTCCGCACCAATTCTTATGAAAGCTCTATGGAAGCGGTGGAGAAGGAATGCAGGGAGTTGTTGCAGCAGCTGACAGCTATCGTAGAACAGGCGGGATATCATAAGGCATATTCCTGTTTGTACCAGGAACAGACAGCCTTAGGCAAATTGTTAAATGACTATAATAATCCGGATTTGACGCAGATTATTACGGATATACCGGAGATAGCAGCAGAAGTAAGGGATAGTCTGCCGGAAGCAGACCGGGAAAAGGTACGATTACATTCCGGAGAATTACAGCCTCTTTATGCCCTTTACCGACTGGATCGGGACTGGAAGGAGATTACGGAAAAGAGGGTCTGGTTAAAATCCGGTGCATATCTGGTCATTGAACAGACGGAAGCAATGGTAGTCATTGATGTAAATACCGGAAAGGCCGTGAATAAAAAGAAGCGGGAGGAGCATTTCTTAAAGGTCAATCAGGAGGCGGCTACAGAAATTGCAAGACAGTTACGATTACGGAATTTGTCCGGTATCATCATGATTGACTTTATCGATATGGAAAATCTGATGCATAAGGATGCGCTGATTCAGCATTTATGCCGTGAAATCAAGAAGGACCGGGTTCAGACTGCCTATGTGGATATGACTGCCTTGAATCTGGTGGAACTGACCCGGAAAAAGGTACAGAAATCTCTGGCAGAGCAGCTATAATCTTTTTTCCAAAAAACATTGACAACCGGACATCCAAACCTTATAATACTAGAGTATGCCGCACAGTGAGGTCGAAGTGTGTCCATTTGGCACCACCGAAACTGGCGAGTAATGATAAAAGGAGGATACCAGTATGTACGCAATTATTGCAACAGGTGGCAAGCAGTACAAGGTAGCTGAAGGCGATATCATTTATGTAGAGAAGTTAGATGCAGCAACAGGTGACACTGTTACATTTGATGAAGTTATTGTTGTAAACAATGACAAGGACATTCTTTGCGGTGATAAGGTTGCCAAGGCCAAGGTTACAGCTGAGGTTGTAGGCGAAGGCAAGGGCAAGAAGGTTATCGTTTACAAGTACAAGAGAAAGACCGGCTATCACAAAAAGCAGGGTCACAGACAGCCATATACAAAGGTTGAAATCAAAGCGATTAAGGCTTAATTTCCGGGTGCTATATGATTCAGGTGACAGTGTTTGTGGATACCGGAACAAATCATTTTGCGGGTTTTCACACATATGGACATGCCGAATATGCAGAAGAAGGATATGATATTATCTGCAGTGCAGTTTCGGCAATTGTATTGACAACAATTAATTCCATAGAGGAACTTACCCAGACGGAATTTCTGGTAACACAGGACCAGCAGCAGGGTGAGATTGATTTCCGTTTTAAGACCATACCGGAGGAATCGGCAGAGCTTCTGCTTCGTTCCATGATAATCGGCTTAAAGGGAATATCAGAAGAATATGGAATGCAGTATTTGAAAGTTAACACTAAGGAGGTGTAACAAAATGATGCAGATGAACCTTCAATTTTTTGCTCATAAGAAGGGTGTAGGTTCTACGAAGAACGGTCGTGATTCCGAAGCAAAGCGTCTGGGTGCCAAGCGGGCAGATGGACAGTTTGTAAAGGCAGGTAATATCTTATACAGACAACGTGGAACTAAGATTCATCCAGGTGTTAATGTGGGTAGAGGCGGCGATGATACTTTATTTGCTTTGGTAGATGGAGTTGTTCGTTTTGAAAGAAAAGGCAGAGACAAAAAGCAGGTTTCTATTTACCCTGTAGTTAACGAATAAGATTTTTAATGGGGACGCTACTTGGTAGTGTCCCCATTTTTCACGAGACAGGTCCCTTTTTAATTATCAGCAGGAAATGGATGTTTCCGTGAAAATCATATTCAGGTAAGAAAGCAAGGTGAGACAAATGTTTGCAGATCGAGCGAAAATCTTTGTCCGTTCCGGTAAAGGCGGTGACGGTCATGTGAGCTTTCGAAGAGAATTATATGTACCGGACGGCGGACCGGATGGCGGTGACGGCGGACGGGGCGGTGATGTTATTTTTGTAGTGGACGAGGGTCTCAATACCTTGGTTGATTACAGGAATGTACGTAAATTCAAGGCAGGTGACGGAGAAGAAGGCGGAAAACGCCGCTGTCACGGTGCAGATGGAGATGACATCGTTCTGAAGGTGCCCCCTGGAACGGTAGTGAAGGATGCAGAGTCCGGAAAAGTCATTCTGGATATGTCCAACAAAAAGGAACCGGTTATTTTCTTGAAGGGCGGCCGAGGCGGAAAAGGAAATATGCATTATGCAACTTCCACCATGCAGGCCCCTAAATATGCCCAGCCCGGCCAGGATGCCAAAGAATTATGGATTACTTTGGAACTAAAGGTCATTGCAGATGTAGGACTGGTGGGCTTTCCCAATGTTGGAAAATCTACCTTTTTATCGAGAGTAACCAATGCAAGACCAAAGATTGCCAATTATCATTTCACCACATTACAGCCCAATCTGGGTGTGGTTGATTTAGGTGACAGTCAGGGCTTTGTGATTGCAGATATTCCCGGAATCATCGAAGGTGCCTCAGAAGGAACCGGACTTGGCTTGGAATTCTTGCGTCATATTGAACGGACAAAGGTGCTGATTCATCTGGTAGATGCAGCCTCCACCGAAGGCAGGGACCCGATAAATGATATCCGTGCCATACATGCAGAATTAGAGAAATATGGTATTGATCTGGAATCAAAGCCACAGGTCATTGCAGCAAATAAAATTGACGTTATGACTGATTTGGACCGGGAAACCGTGTTAGAACTTATGGAGGAAGAAATGGAACCCCTTCATATTCCGGTATTCCCCATTTCAGCAGTATCCGGTGAGGGTGTGAAGGAGCTTCTTTGGCATGTACAGGGAATATTAAAGGACTTACCATCCGAAACCATTGAATTTGAACCGGATTTTGATATTTCCATTTTAGAGGACGATGTTTCCTTGCCATTTGAAGTATACTATGATGAAAAGGAACAGGAATATGTGGTAGAAGGTCCCAGAATTGAACGGATGCTGGGGTATACCAATCTGGAGTCGGAAAAGGGCTTTCGGTTCTTTCAGGAATTTCTGAAAAAGAATGGAATTCTGGAGAAGCTGGAGGCATTGGGCATAGAAGATGGGGACACGGTACGTCTCTATGGTCTTTCCTTTGATTATTATAAATAATATCAGAGAATGGAGAACATCCATAGAAATAATTTTGAAATTGGTGACAATACTGTTTATATAAGGAGAATACAGATGACAAGTAAACAACGGGCCTATTTGAAAGGACTTGCTATGAATATGGACCCGATTTTTAATGTAGGAAAAGCCTCCGTTACACCGGAGTTTATTGAAGGAATCCGAGAGGCATTAGAAAAGCGGGAATTAATTAAAATCGGTGTATTAAAAAATTGTATGGATGACCCAAAGGAGCTGGCGTCTTTGATTGCAGAGCGGTCCGGCGCCCAGGTTGTACAGGTAATTGGTAAAAAAATCGTATTATATAAAGAATCGCGTAACAATAAAAAGATTATGTTACCTAAATGACAGCAGTCATGGAAGTAGCATATGGTTGGTAAGGAGAGCAAAATGAGCCGAATTGGAATTATGGGTGGAACTTTTAATCCCATTCATCAGGGACATCTGATGCTGGCACAAAAAGCATATGAGCAGTTTGGACTGGATAAGGTTCTGGTAATTCCCAACAAGCTTCCTGCCTATAAGGACCGGGATGAACTGCTGGATTCCAAACAGCGCAGCAGGATGGTGCAGCTTGCCATTGCAGATTATCCTTATATGGAATTTTCTGATTTGGAATTGACCCGTTCAGGTCCCACCTATACCATTGATACGTTACAGTCATTAAAACAGAAATATCCGGAAGATGATTTTTATTTTATTCTGGGTGGCGATTCTTTAGCTGAC
Source organism: Lachnospiraceae bacterium (assembly GCA_029068665.1). Classification (GTDB taxonomy): domain Bacteria; phylum Bacillota; class Clostridia; order Lachnospirales; family Lachnospiraceae; genus CAG-632. Next base: position 1,287 of record JAIECC010000072.1, on the reverse strand, counting down.
TTTCACAAGTGGAGGGCATATAAGGAAATTCTTACTCTGGCCGTGATTCTGTGTGCAAGACGAAATGATGCAGATGTACCGGAATTGGAACAGATAAAGCTGCGGTTAGAAGCAGAAGTGGCAGAAGCACAGATTTACATTATGGATACACCTATGATGAATATTTCTTCTACTGAGATTCGGGAGCAGCTGCAGGCCGGTGAGAAAGTACCCCAAGGAATTCCGGAGGCTGTGTTGGCATTTATTCAAGAGTATGATTTATACCAATAATATCATAACAAATACGAAGATTTACAAAAGATATCATTCTATATGAGAAGGGATGGGATGAAGAAGTATGGAGCGAATGGAAATGCGTGAAAAGCTGAAGGAACGCCTGTCAGCAAAGCGTTTTGAACATAGTCTGGCAGTAGAGTATACAGCGGCGGCAATGGCAATGTGCCATAATGTAGATATCGAACAGGCTGCAATTGCGGGCTTACTGCATGATTGCGGAAAGAATTATTCAGCCACGGAAAAAATAGCAAAATGTGAAAAATATGGTCTTCCCATATCGAATTATGAGCGCAGGAATCCGGAACTGCTTCATGCCAAGCTTAGCGCTGCCATTGCCAAGGACAAGTTCAAGGTCAAGGACCGGGAGATTCTTTCTGCCATTACCTGGCACACCACGGGCTGTCCCAATATGTCGGATTTGGATAAAATCATTTATATTGCGGATTTTATTGAACCCAACCGCAAAATGCTTCCGGAAATGGATGAAATTCGAAAAGAAGCCTTTGTGGATCTGGATCAATGTCTTACTCACATATTATCCAATATACTGGAATATCTAAGTCGAAAGGGCAGTACCATTGATGAAATAACAGAACAAACCTATCAGTATTATATAAGGAGAAGCCTATGAATGCAAAAGAACTAACGAAATTAGTAATAGAAGCTTTAGAAGATAAGAAGGCAGAGGATATCAGAATTATTGATATATCCAATGTCTCTGTCATAGCCGATTATTTTATTATTGCCAATGGTAATAATCGAAATCAGGTACAGGCATTGGCAGATAATGTAGATGAAAACTGTCATCGTGCCGGTCATCCATTGAGACAAATGGAGGGCTATGACAGTGCTAACTGGATTTTAATGGACTATTCTGATGTAATTGTCCATATATTTTCAAAGGAAGACCGCCTGTTTTATGATCTGGAACGAATTTGGAGAGATGGCAAGCAAATTGAGAAAAATCAGTTATAAAAGTTTGGTTGACAATAAATTCATAAGGACTTATAG
>JAIECC010000071.1 GCA_029068665.1 Lachnospiraceae bacterium | reverse complement strand
TAAAGAACATTCAGGAAAATATCCTGAAGAAATAAAAGCATTACGCTTGAGATTCCGGTTCTTCTGATTCTTCTGATTCTTCAGACTCTTCCGGTTCTTCGGCTTCTACCGGTTCTTCAGCTTCTTCGGCTTTTTCTCGTTTCATCGCCTGTGAACGTTTCCTTCGCATAATCACTACTATAATTCCCACTATCAGAATTATTACCGGTATGCCGCCAATAGCAATGCCACTGATCAGATATACCTGCTGGCTGGAGTAGAAATTACTGTCATATGCGATTGCTTTTCCCCGAATGGATATTCTGTCATCATTTCCCACTAAATAATTCAGACCATTCAGGAAGAAATTACTATTGTTTCCGGAAACCACCTCATCAACATTGTCTGCCAGTACATTGGAAGAACCCAAAACCAAAAGCTTTCCTGCGCCCTCCTGTTCGGACAGTGCTGCAAGATAAAAAGGTCCCACAATGTCATCATCTTCTCTGGACACATATTCCGAATACAGATTCACTTTGGAATAGGCATAGGCTGAAGTAGACAACAATCCGGTCACTTCATATCCGGAACCGCTTTTTTCTACCAGTCCCCTTGCAATGGGAATCATAAATGCCAGTCCTGCCGTATAATAGTCGTGGGTAATCTCTGTATCCTCAACCAGAGGGATAATGTAGGTCGGAGTTGCCGAGTCTGTACCGCCGCCGTAAATCATATTCAGGCTTTGTTCCATTACAATCCCCTCTGCTGCTTCAATGCCATAATCTGCCATAAGTGCATCCAGATTCTCAAGCGAAGCAGTTGCTTCCATGATATAATACACACTGCCTCCGGCATCCAGATAATCTCTAATTTTGTCACAATCTGCACGTGAAAAATCCGTAGTAGGTGCGTTAATGATTAAAATATCGGCATCCTCCGGAACTGCTTCCAGATTGAGAAGAGACAAATCTATCAGCTTGAAATTATCCCGCATGATTCCGGTCTGAATGGAATTGGTAAACGTCAACTCATTGTGACCGGTGGTTTGATAAATCAACCGGGATTCACCATCATTAACAGAATTAATTGCAGAAGTCAACAACGGCTCAAACTCTACAATGGCACCATAGGTAGTTCCATCCTCACTAAGACCTGTACTGGTAAATTCTTCCGAATCCAGATATACATATTGCTCACCGCACACCACTATTATACTGTCTTTATTCACCGTAGCAGTGGCATCAACATATTCATATGGAAAATTAGGATATAAGCTTAAATCCCGGTACACCACCTGAATATGACTGCTGTCTTTTAAATACTGCTGTAAAATCTGCTTAAACCCAATCGGAAACCCTTCTTCCGAATCCAGAATATAAATAGTAATATCCTGCTCTAAGCCCCGAACAATGCTTTTGCTCTGATCGGATATGGAATAAATCTTCTCCTGAGACAAATCCCAGGATACATTCCACTTTTCAATAAAAATATTCAGTATAATCGCAAGGGCTGTGACTGCCACCACCATAACTGCCGACCAGATACCCAGTCGCAGCCTTGCTTTCTGGCTGCTGTCATCTGCCGGTTCCTCTTCGTTCTTATCCGCTTTTTTCTTATTTTCTGTTTCTTCATCGGTCTTCGAACTTTCCGTAGAAGTGTTTTCTTCTACTGTCTCCGGCACCTCTTCCAAAACTTCCTCAGAATTCCGATCATCCTCCGGCTCGAAA
>JAIECC010000070.1 GCA_029068665.1 Lachnospiraceae bacterium | reverse complement strand
ATTGCAAGACATATACCAAAGCAGTTAACTGTCTTTGATATATATGAAAATAATGCTTATGAAATCAAGCAGGAGCTGGAACGAAAGTATCCCAGATTGAACCTGGAGGTTCTGATCGGTTCGGTCCGGAATACCAGCCGGGTCAATGCTGTGTTTGAAAAATACCGTCCGGATATTGTGTATCATGCAGCTGCTCATAAGCATGTGCCTTTGATGGAGGACAGTCCCAATGAAGCTATTAAAAATAACGTATTTGGCACATTAAAAACCGTACAGGCGGCGGACCGGTTCGGAACCCAGCGGTTTGTACTGATATCCACGGATAAGGCAGTGAATCCTACGAATATCATGGGCGCCTCCAAACGGATGTGTGAAATGATTGTTCAGATGTACAACAATCGGTCTGAGACGGAATTTGTAGCAGTCCGGTTTGGAAATGTATTAGGTAGTAACGGAAGTGTCATACCGCTTTTTAAGAAGCAGATTGCCCGAGGTGGACCGGTGACGGTGACCCATCCGGATATTATCCGGTATTTTATGACCATACCGGAGGCGGTTTCTCTGGTGATTGAAGCAGGGCTCTATGCCAAGGGTGGTGAAATCTTTGTTCTGGATATGGGAGAACCGGTTAAAATTCTGGATCTGGCAGAGAATTTAATTCGTTTATCCGGTTATACTCCATACGAGGATATTCCAATCAACTTTACCGGTCTTCGGCCGGGAGAAAAGCTGTATGAAGAGCTGCTGATGGATGAAGAAGGTATGAAGGATACCAAGAATAAAATGATTCATATCGGAAAGCCCATTGATATTGATGAGGACAAGTTTATTCGTCAGCTGGATACCTTGAAAAAGGTAATGGAAGAGGAGCCGGAAAATATCAGAAAAATCATTCAAGAGGTAGTACCGACCTATAATCCTCAGGAAGAGGGATAGAATCCGGAAAGGAAATTCTATATGATGCTGAATAAATGGGAACAGCTGCCGGAGTGTATGCATACACCGGAGGTAGCAGAATATTATGAAATATTGAAGCAAAAGCCGCTTGGTTTGTTCTGCAAGCGGCTGTTTGATATTCTTATATCCTTCCTTCTGATCATCCTGCTGTCACCGGTGATGTTAGGCATCAGTATCTGGATCAAGCTGGATTCCAAAGGACCGGTGATGTTCCGTCAGGTAAGGATTACCACCGGTGGACGGGAATTCCGTATCTTTAAATTCCGTACCATGGTAACCGATGCGGAAAAGCTTGGCACCCAGGTAACAGTGGGAGAAGACCCACGGATTACCCGCTCTGGTCATGTATTAAGAAAATTTCGTCTGGATGAAATCCCCCAGTTGTTCAATGTGTTGGCAGGTGATATGAGTTTTGTGGGAACCCGTCCGGAGGTACCTCGTTATGTTGAGCAGTATACGCCGGAAATGTGGGCCACCCTGCTTCTGCCTGCGGGCATTACTTCAGAGGCCAGTATCCGGTATAAGGACGAGGCAAAGCTGTTGGAGGAGGCAGAGGATGCAGATCAGGTCTATGTGAAGCAGGTGCTGCCGGAAAAAATGAAGTATAATCTTACTTATATGAAGCGGTTTCATTTCTGGCGGGATATTAAGATTATGTTTGATACCGTATTTGCTGTATTATGAAATTTATGTAATTAGGAAAGGAATACAGAATGATGAAGATACCATTTTCACCTCCGGATATCACGGAAGAGGAGATTGAAGCAGTAGCGGAAGCCTTGCGCTCCGGCTGGATTACCACCGGACCGCGAACCAAGGAATTAGAGAAGAAAATTGCAGATTATTGCGGTACGGAACGGGCGGTTTGTCTGAATTCTTCTACCGCCTGTATGGAAATGACCCTGCGGCTTTTAGGAGTCGGACCGGGGGATGAGGTGATTACCAGTGCATATACCTACACCGCTTCTGCCAGTGTAGTCTGTCATGTAGGCGCAACGCTTAAGCTGGTAGATACCCAGCCGGATTCCCTGGAAATGGATTATGACCAGTTAGAGCAGTTGATAACCGAAAAGACCAAGGTAATCATTCCGGTGGATTTGGCCGGTATTATCTGTGATTATGACCGAATCTTTGAAATTGTAGAACGAAAAAGGGAATTATTCCGGCCGGCTAATGAGCTTCAAAGCCTGTATAACCGGGTGATTGTGATGGCGGATGCCTCTCATTCCTTTGGAGCGGTCCGGAATGGAAACGTAAGCGGCAGTATTGCAGACTTTTCTTCCTTTTCCTTTCATGCAGTAAAGAATCTGACCACTGCAGAGGGTGGGGGACTTACCTGGAGGACGGTAGAGGGAATGGATTCAGAAGCCATCTATCGGCAGTATATGCTGCTGTCTCTCCATGGACAATCTAAGGATGCATTAGCGAAAACACTGCTGGGAGCATGGGAATATGATATTGTGGCTCCATATTATAAATGCAATATGACGGATGTACATGCGGCGATTGGCCTGATTCAGATGAAGCGGTATGAGGCCATGCTGAACCGCAGACATGAGATTTTGAGACAGTATCAGCAGGGATTGGCAGATTTGCCGGTCCATGGTTTGCAGCATCAGGGAGAGCAGTATCGTTCCAGCGGTCATCTATGTCTGCTGTGGCTGGATGGAAAGTCCATGGAATTCCGTAACCAGCTGATTATCAGGATGGCGGAGCAGGGTGTAAGTACCAATGTACATTATAAGCCCCTTCCTCTTCATACGGCATATCAGAAGCTGGGCTTTCGGAAGGAAGATTATCCCAATGCCGTTGCACAGTTTGAAAATGAAATATCACTTCCGCTTCACACCTGCCTGACGGATGAACAGATAGCGTATGTGATTCAGACCTTTCATACCTGTTATGGGAAATTGTGTGAGGAAAATAGCTGAATGACAATCCCAAGGGGACAGATAATCAGGAGAGCAGGAGCATTACAGAGAGGAAGCATATGGATTTGAATCAGGTATCCGATGAAAAAGAAAAAAAAGATTTGACCGTAACGCTTGGGGTGGTGGCCTACAATGAAGAAGCTGTAATTGAGACATTGCTGCAGGATATATCTGCTCAGGATTATCCCCATGAGCAGATGGAAATCCTTCTGGCAGACAGTGCCTCTACAGATGAAACGCGGAAGAAGCTGGAGGCATATGCTGCAAGGCAGGAAGCGCTGGGATTCCGAAGAATCCGGGTACTGGATAATCCCAAGCGGAAGCAGGCAGCAGGCTGGAATGTGGTGATTCAGGAGGCAAGAGAAGATATCCTGATCCGGATTGATGCCCATGCCTCCATACCGAAGGATTTTGTCCGTAAAAATGTGACATTGCAGGCAGAAGGGGAGTGGATTACCGGAGGACCCAGACCCAATATCATTGAGCAGCCTACCCCCTGGAAGGAAACCTTATTTCTGGCTGAAACCTCTATGTTCGGAAGCAGCATTGCACCCTATCGCCGGGAGATCGGCAGAAAATATGTGAATTCCATGTTTCATGCTGCCTATCGGAGAAAAATCTTTCAGGAGGTCGGTGGTTTTAATGAGGCTTTGGGACGGACGGAGGATAATGAACTGCATTACCGGATGCGGCAGGCAGGATATCGGTTCTGTTATGATCCGGATATTATTTCTTATCAGCATATCCGTAATTCCTTATCCGGCATGATAAAGCAAAAATATGGAAACGGATATTGGATTGGCCGTACGGTGAAGGTCTGTCCAGGCTGTCTGTCTTTGTATCATTTTGTTCCTTTTGTGTTTATTCTGGGTATTGTAATTACCACGATTCTTTGCTTTTTACGATTTCCCTGGCTGGCGGCGGCTATGTGGGGGTTATACGGGCTGCTGGCACTGGTCATGACAGTCACCGGTATTCTGAAACGAAAAAAATTTTATATCAGTGATGTGCTGCTTCCACTTCTGTTCCTGTTCCTGCATCTGGCATATGGAATCGGAACCTGCATAGGACTTTGCAGCAGAAAAATCAAGTAAAAGGAACGGCTATGTATTGAAAGAATAGATAGCCGTTTTGTCTGTAGGAAGAAACATGCAATAAAATTTACATAAATTTCAATATATTCCTATAAATATGGATAGAATTATTATGGCTTTTTTGCTATAATGCCCCTATAA